>JALYUI010000134.1 GCA_030853845.1 Bacteroidota bacterium
GTCTCGCAGTGCTCATACGTCAGAACAACACTGCGGAACACTGCGCTTTAACACTGCGAGACACTGCGTGAAACTCCTCCTGACAAAAACCCGAACTTGACCTATTCCGGCTGGGGCGAGCGGCTCACCAGCTTGTCGACCAGCGCGGTGCTGCCCGAAATGACGGGGCGGGCAGGGCGGGCGGCGTGTTCCTTCTCCGTCAGCTTCTTGTAGAGCGTCAGGGCCTGGGCCACTACCTGGTCCATGTTGTAGTATTTGTACGTGGCCAGGCGGCCCACGAAATGCACGTTGGGCGTGGCATCAGCCAGCTTTTTATACTGGTTGTAGAGCTCGGCATTTTCCGGCATCGGGATGGGGTAGTAGGGGTCGCCCTCGGCCTGCGGGTACTCGTACACGATGGCCGTTTTGGGGTGGTCCTGCCCGGTCAGGGCCTTGAACTCGGTGATGCGCGTGTAGGGATGCTCGTTGGGGTAGTTCACCACGGGCGCAGCCAGGTGCTTGTCCTTGTTCAGCGTTTCGTGGCGGAACTCCAGCGAGCGGTAGGGCAGCTTGCCGAATTGGAAGTCGAAATACTCATCGACCGGCCCCGTGAAAATCATTTCCTTGAAGGGAATAAAGTCCATGATTTCGTGGTAGTCGGTGTTCAGCATCACCTTGATGTTCGGGTGGTCGAGCATCTTCTCGAACATGCGCGTGTAGCCGTGCAGCGGCATGGCCTGGTAGGTATCGGTGAAGTAGCGGTCGTCGCGGTTGGTGCGGGTGGGCACGCGCGAGGTCACGCTCTTGTCGAGCTGCGAGGGGTCGAGGCCCCACTGCTTGTTGGTGTAGTTCTTGAAAAACTTGTTGTAGAGCTCGCGCCCCACCTTGCTCACCACCACGTCTTCCGAGGTCCGGATAACCGGCACGTCCTCGGCTACCGAGGCAAAGAACTCCTCCACCTCAAAGCTGGTCAGCTTCAAGCCATACAGCTGGTTGATGGTATCGAGGTTGATGGGCATGGGCACGTGCTGCCCGTCCACGGAGGCCAGTACGCGGTGCTCGTAGGGCCGCCAGTCGGTGAAGTTGCCCAGGTAGTCGAACACGTCCTTCGAGTTGGTGTGGAAGATGTGCGGGCCGTACTTGTGCACCAGGATGCCGTCCTCGTTGTAATGGTCGAAGGCGTTGCCGGCAATGTGGCTGCGCTTGTCGATGATGAGGACCTTTTTGTTGCTGCGGGTAGCCAGCCGCTCGGCCAGCACGCTGCCGGCAAACCCGGCCCCGACGATGAGGTAATCGAACATAATTTAAGATAATTTGAGATTGGGTGTCGGGTATTTTGTGGTGGAGTTTAAACAGAACGTCATGCAGAGCGTAGCAAAGCATCTCGCGTGTGGTAGTAAATCAATCGCGTTCACGATGCGGGCGAGATGCTTCGCTACTCTCTGCATGACGTTCTTTTCTATCCGCCGCCCCTTACGGCAGCGTCACTTCCGAAACTTTCGTGGCCATGCGCGGCGCGTGGGTGCCGGTGGTAGCGGCATCGGGGGCTTTGTGGTCGAGGCGGGCCTGCATCAGGGCCACCATCTGCTGCCAGGTCTGGTCCCAGGAAATGGTGGCCAGGTAGTTGTCGGTACGCTCCTGCCAGTCGGCATCGGCCCGCTGCACGAGGGCTTTTTCGATGGCCGCGCCAAAGTCGGCAGCGTTGTCGGCGATGTGGACCAGATTAAGGTCGCCGTAGGGCCGCACCACGTCGCGGATGGGCGTACTCACCACCGGGTTGCCGGCAGCCAGGTACTCGGGCGTTTTGGTGGGTGAGATGAATTTCGTGCTCTCATTATCAGCGAAGAGCAGCGTGGCCACGTCCCAGCCGCGCAGGTAGGCGGGCAGCTCCTGGTAGTCTTTGCCACCGAGGTAGTGGACGTTGGCGGCACGGGGCAGCGTAGCCGGGTCAATCTTCACCACCGGCCCGATGATGACGAACTGCCAGGCCGGGTGCGCGGCAGCCAGCGCGCCCAGCAGCTCAATATCGAGCCGCTCATCCACCACGCCGAAAAAGCCGATGCGCGGGTGGGCAATGCCGGCCTGGTCGGCCGGCTCGGCCAGCGGGCCACGCGCCTGCCCAAAATGCGCCTTGTCAATGCTGCTCGGGAAGGGGTGCGCGTCGGGGTGTTGCTGGCGCTTGGCCTCGTAAAGCGTGTGGCCGCCGGTAAACACCAGGTCGGCCTGCCGGAAAAGCTCCTGCTCCAGCTCCTTGAGGGCGGGCGGGGCAAATTTGAAGTTGGCCAGCTCGTCCATGCAGTCGTACACCGTCAGCTGAGGGTGGAACTGGCGCGACTTACCCAGCGCCATCGGCGTGTAGTACCAGAACAAGTAGTCCGTCAGGCCCTGCTCGCTGAAATAGCGGCTCAGCACCTCGAACTGGGCCTGGTCGGCGGCGGCTTCGTCGGCCCGCAGGCGCTGGGGAAGGTGCACCACCACCACCTTCAGCCCCTGTGGCCGCTCCTTGATTTCAACGTGCGGCGCGACATGGTCGTCGTCGTGGTAAAAGGCATCCTCAACGTAAAACACCCGGCCGTGCTGGGCAAAGCGCGACATCAGGTGCTGGGGCCGCTGCCACACGAAATCCCAATGCAGGTGCGCGAAGCACACTAGGTCGGGCAGGCGGTAAGCAGGCGTATCGGCGGCTGGGGCACCGGGCCGCGCAACGGTAGTGGAGGCACGCAGAGGCACATCCACCGTCGGAGAAGGGGGCATGGGAAAAAACAGGAAAAGGGATTTCGCGCCGCGCCGGAGTATCGCACTCACCGTCCGCCCGGGCCGCTTGCCACCCTATACGCGCCGCTTCGGCTAAAGGATATAGCCCAGCTTAGTTTACTAACCACCCCAACACCTCCACCTAACCAGTTCTATATCTGGCCCCCGCAATTGTTACTCCGATGGGGGCTCCGCCAACAGGCACTGCCATTCCACAGCATCGGCCCAGCCCTGCGGGGTACGCAGCCAAGCCCGCCGCGTGCCTACCCGCCGGAAATCTGCCGCCCGAAAAAGCTTCATACTGGCGGAGTTGTCAGCCCCTACGGTGGCGTAAATCTGGTGCAGGCGCAGCACTTCACGGGCGTGGTTTTTCAGCAGCTCCAGGGCCTGCCGGGCATAGCCACGTCGCCGTTCGCGGCCCCGAATGGTGATGCCTACTCCGGCGCGCTGGTGCAGGGAGTCATAGTCGAACAGGTCGACCACACCCACCGCCGGGCTGCCAATATCAGTAGTAATCACGAAGCGCAGCTGGCGCACTACGTAGAAATCGGCGGCGGCATGGTCGAGGTATTCGCGCAGGGCGTGGCGCGACACCGGAGCCAGCGTATCGGACACACCCCAGATGCTCGGGTCGTTTTCGAGCTCGTAGAGAAATTCGAGGTCGTCGGGTTCGAGGGCGCGCAGGTGCATGGGCCAAAGGTAAGGGCCGCCCCTGTCCGGCTATCCCGCCGGCCCGGCCGGCCCGCTACTGCCGATGAGCGGCGGCAATACGGCCAGCGCCTCCCCCAGCGGTACCTGGCCCAACCCCAGACTCGGGCTGTGCTGCAAGGCCCACTCCCAGAGCACGCCGAACGTGGCCGCTTGCCGCGCCTGCGCCAGTAAAATCGTAGCCGGCAGCGCCATGCGCGTCAGCAGCGGCTCTGTTTCGAGACCGGGCTGGCCGGCCCAGCAGGCGCGCAGCTGGCGACGCAGCTGCCACTGCCGGGCCAGCTGCACGGGGTTATCAACGAGTGGCTCGCGCTGCTGCCGGTTGAGCTGCTCCCACTCGCGCAGCTGCCACGACAGGCCTACTTCAACGCGGCCTTCGCGGCGGGCCGAAGTCGTTACCTCTACCCGGGGGCTATGGCGCAGGGCCAGGTCGTGGCGGCGCAGGAGCTGGCACAGGGCCTCATCTTCGAGAAAGCGCACTTCGGGCAGGCCGCCCACCTGCCGGTAGGCCCGGGCCGTGAGGGCTAGGCTGGCTCCGAAATGCTGGTGATGGCGCGGCCAGGGGTCGGCGGGCGCGGGGTCGAGCTGGTGCTCCAAACGGGCGCAGAGCAGGCGGTAAGTGGCATCGCGGCGCAAGGTGCGGCGCAGCTGGGTTGTGGTAGGGCAGGCCGGCACGGCGGCTATTCGCTCAGCATCGGTGCGAATGCGGCCGCCCACGGCATCGGCTCCGGCCGCGATTTCGGCCTGTGTGGCCGCCAGCCAGGTGGGAGCTACCCGGGTATCGGCGTCGGTACTGGCGATGAGGCCGACCGGCTGGCCCACCTGTTCGAGGCGGGCGCAGGCTTCATCCATCAGCAGGCGGCGGGCGCAGCCGACATGGGCATTTGCGCTTTCCAGGCTTAGCTCGGCCACATGCAGCACCAGATGTGGAAACTGCCGGGCCAGCTGGCGCACCAGGGCGGCCGTGTCGTCCTGGCAGTTGTTGGCCAGCACCAGCACTTCGAAGCTACCAGCTGGCAGGGAGTGGCCCTGCAAATTGGTTTGGGCGGCCAGGGCGGCCAGGGTGGCGGGCAGGTTCTCGGCCTCATCGCGGGCCGGGATGATGACGCAGGCCCGCAGCCCCGGCCGGGGCGGGGGCAGCTGCGCGCGCAGGGCAGCCGCGCAGGCTGCCCGCGGAATCGGGTCTGGCAGCCGTCGGGGGCCGGCAGCGGTAGTTTCATGAGCCGCCAGGAAGCGGGCGGGCGTAGCGTGGTCCATCGGCCGGTGTACGCCGGGGCGGGCGAAAGGATAAAGCCCAGCTTATTTCAACCCCAGCCTCGCTTTCGATACGTGCTGGCCGAGCGGTGGCGGGCTTTTGCCTATAGCAATTTCTCCAAGCCCGACCTGGAAGTTTGTCCCAATGCCCGGCGCTTCGGTGTGGGCCAATGAAGGCAACCTGTCTGAACCGGGTATTCCGAGAACCACTCTTCTATCTTCCTTCCTGCCCTGGCAAACGCACAAAAAAGCCTCTGCCGGGACCAGCAGAGGCTTTTTAAGCTGGCGAAGCGGCTACTTTAGAATGCTTCGCCGATGGCAAACAAAATACCCGGCGAGCTGCCCGTCCCCGTGGCATAGTCGAGGCGCAGGTTCACCCGGTCGCGGCGAATGAAGTGGAAGCGGATGCCCGCCCCGCCGGCGTACTTGGTATCGGCGAGAGCAAATTTATCGATGTAGTTGTTCACGTTGCCCACGCCGCCAAAGATGGCTCCGTCGATGCGCCAGAATAGGTTCTGGCGGATTTCAGCCTGAAACATAATCATCTGCCGGTCGCGGAAGCGTTGCTCGTAAATGCCGCGCAGCAGGTTGGCGTTGTTGTAGAGCGTGCCGCCCAGGTTGGCCCCCAGGCCGGCCAGCTCGCGGAAAGGCACGTCGCCGGTGTGGAACTGCCCCAGGAACTGGGTGGCCAGAATAGTGCGGTTCGAGCCCAGCGGCTGGAAGTGGCGGGCATCGAGCTGGTAGCGCACGAAACGGTAGTCCGAGCCCAGGCCCGTGCCGTTAAAAGTCGCGCTGAAATCGAGCAGGTTGCCCTTGTAGGCCGCCAGCGGCACGTCGCGGGTATCGTAGGTGATGACCGGGCCGAGGCCCGACACGCGGGTGGCGGCGCGCTCGCGGGCCGTGAGGCGCGTCTCATTCAAGAAAATGCTCGGGCGGGAGTCATCGGTGGTTCTAGGGGCCGCCGTCACATCGCTGATGTTGGTGAAGCGGTACAGCGCGCCGAAGAACAGCTTCGGAGCAATCTGCTTTTGCAGGCGCTGGTTGATGATGAACAGGTTATACTCGGTTTTCGACTCGTCGGCGCTGAGCGAATTCGGCCCCTTGCCATAGTAGTAGAGTAGAATTTTGTAAGCGCTGATTTCCCCGTTCAGGTAAAACTTCTCGCCCGGCGTGTATATCGAGTGCACCAGCTGAACCAGCGACTGGCCCTTGGTAGTGGTCCAGTATTGCAGGCGGGCATTAGAGGGCCGCGTGGTGGTATCGGCCGAGAACCGGCCGCTCAGCAGCGCGCCCAGACCGTAGCCCAGGCCCGTTTCAGCCTGATAAAAGATAACCGGTATCGGCAGCAGCGTGAGGGTTTTATTCTTGCCGAGCTGCCCGAACGACTTCGTGGCGCGGGGCTGCATCCGGGTGGCCAGCGGGGCCAGCCCCGGGGCCGGAACCGTTACAATAGTAGTTGAATCGGCAGGAGAAATAGGCGTGGCGGCCGCCGAAAAAGCCAGCCCGGGCAGCAGCAGGGCTGCGAGAGAAAAGCGCATGAGTTGGTGAATGAGTAACGAGTGAATTGCCCTATCAACGGCGGAAGGCCGCCTACGGTTGGCGTGCCGCTTATCAGGTACTGCATCAGCCAGCCCTGGCAGCCGTGCGCCCGGCGCTATTCCTCAATCAGCAAGCGCTTTACCACCTGGCCACGGCCCAGATATTCGGCTACCAGCGCGGGCACATCGGCGGGGCGCACGTTGCCGTAGGCCACGCCGTCGGGATACACCAGCAGGGCCGCGCCGGGGCCTTTTTTGCAGTCGTGGCACAGGTCGAGGCAATTGCAGGTCTGCACCCGCACGCGCTGGCGCTCACCGCCGGTCAGCAGCTTCTTCAGGCCTTGCAGCTTCAGCTCTTTTTTCAGGGCTTTGGCCACGGCCTCCCCTATCCCGGACTTTTGGTTGGTGCACACAAACAGGCGACGGACTTTTGGCATCATGCCCGCTCAAACGCAGGCGCGGGGCGGGTGTTGCGGTGGCGCGGGGAATTTGCCGGAACGTCATGCCGAGCGCAGCCGAGGCATCTCGCTCGCATCGTTCAACGATTGAGTTACTACCACACGCGAGATGCTTCGCTGCGCTCTGCATGACGTTCTTCTTTTCGATTATTCCCCAATCGCACCCGCCTACCGCCCGTGCCAGTGGCGGTTTTGCAGCTTGTAAGCCGCCAGTTCGCGGTTCGACCACAGGGTTTGGTAAATCTGCTGGTCGTGCATTAGCTGGGGGTCCTTTTCCATCGGGGCGAGCAATTGTTGTAGCAATTCGGCCGTCTCTTCCTTCAACGAGTAGTACATCCAGTTGTCGAGCCGGCGCACGTTCACCAAACCTGCATTCTTCAGGTACGATAATTGGCGACTGGTTTTGGTCTGGGTGAAATCGAGCACCTGCTCGAGGTCGGCCACCACCATTTCGCGGTTGCGCCACAGCAAATGCAGGATGCGCAGGCGGCTTTCGTCGCCCAGCGATTTAAAAAGTTGCTGCCCAAAAGCAACCGTGAAATGTTTCAAGCGCATCTGCTGTCTGGGAAGGGAATTCCACCCTTCGTTCGTTCACCCGCCAAAGGTACCGACAGGCCCGCACCGGGGTTGTATATTTGTTCCTCCGCCAGTTAAATATGCCTGATTTCCTGCGCCTTCGGGGCCTCTCCGTTTTTATTACCGCTTTGCTGCTCAGCCTCCTGCTGGCCGCGCCCGGCGCGCACGCCCAGGGCAAGCGCAAAATCATCCAGTTCACGGGCATCGTGGCCACCGGCGACAGCCTGCTCGGGGTGCCCGGGGCCAGCGTTTACGTGCCCAAGGCGGGCCGGGGCACGGCGTCCAACATCTACGGCTACTTCTCGATGGCCGTGCTGGCCGGCGACAGCATCGTGATTCGCTCGCTGGGCTACGCCAACCAAACCATTGTCATCCCCAAGGATTTCCAGCGCCAGAGCTACTCCGTCATCGTGCAGCTCAAGGAGGATGCCACCGTGCTGCCCGAGGTGCGCGTGTTTCCCTACACCACCGAGCGCGACTTCAAAAAGGCCTTCCTGGCCCTGCGCCTGCCCACCGAGCGCGGCAGCGCCGCCGCCGATAACCTCAACCAGGAGCTCATGAACCGGATTTTCCGCACCCAGCCCATGGGCGCGGTGGCCAACTTCCGCCAGACCATGAGCAACCAGAGCCTCGACTACGACCGCAAAATGGGCATCGCGCCCAACCAGTATTCCAACAACCCGCTGCTCAACCCCTTCAGCTGGCTCCAGCTCATCCAGCAGGTGAAAAAAGGCGAGTTCAAGAAGAAGAATTACGACGACGACTGACCACAGATTAATCGGATTTCAACGGAGGAAACAGATTTTTTGTGGTTCCGCTCGCGATTCCTTTTGTTCGTTTTTGAACGTCTGATAGTTGATTCGTTGACTGATTCCGCACTGCCTTTCTCTGCTTTTGATGAGTTCGTTGGTTAATGCTGAGGATTACAACGACTTAACGCACGCAATTATCGGGTGCGCGATGACGGTGCACCAGAAGCTGGGGATGGGGTTTCCGGAGGTAGTGTATCAACGCTCGCTGGGAATTGAGCTTTTCAAGCAGGGATTGGCTGCGGAACGTGAGATAGAGCTGCCGATTTATTATGAAGACGAAAAAGTCGGCTCCCGCAGGGCCGACTTTTTTGTTGAGCGCCAGGTATTGGTAGAATTGAAAGCACTTGATACGCTGACGCCGGCCCACAGCTCCCAGTTGCTCAACTACCTCGAAGCATTCCAAATACCGGTGGGCCTGCTCCTTAATTTTGGCACTTCCAGACTGGAAATTAAACGCCTACTTAAACGCTTGAAATAACCATTCAGCAGGCTACATATCTAACTGAAAAAGCAAATTCACCAAGCAGCTGTTTAACCTAATGGCACTCACTCCGCAAGTTGCGGAACCCCAAGAAATCTGTTTCCTTCGTTAAAATCCGTTCAATCTGTGGTCAATTTGCCTGTTTCCGATAAGCCGCGCGTGGTAATAGTGGGCTGCGGCTTTGGCGGCTTGCGGCTGGCGCAGGCCCTGCGCAAGGCCCCCGTGCAGGTCGTCGTCGTCGACCGCAATAACTACCACAACTTCCAGCCGCTGCTTTACCAAGTGGCTACCGGGGCGCTCGAAGCGGATAGCATTGCCTATCCCATCCGCAAGATTTTCGCGGGGCAGGCCAACTTCCTCTACCGGCTGGCCGACGTGGAGCGCATCGACGCGGCTACCAACACGCTCATTACCAACGTGGGCGACATCAGCTACGACTACCTGGTGCTGGCCACCGGCTCGCTCACCAACTTCTTTGGGCTGGAAAGCATCGAGCGCAACGCGATGCAAATCAAGAGCATCCCGAACGCCCTGAACCTGCGCAGCTTCATTTTCCAGAACTTCGAAAAGGCCCTGCTCACCAGCGACCCGGCCGCGCGGCAGGCCCTGCTCAACATTGTGGTAGTGGGCGGCGGCCCAACCGGCGTGGAAATCAGCGGCTCGCTGGCCGAGCTGCGCAAACACGTGCTGCCCAAAGACTACCCCGAGCTGGACCTGCAAACCATGCAGATTTTCCTGGTCGAGGCCGGGCCGGCGCTGCTCGGGCCAATGTCGCCGGCATCGCAGGCCGATGCCAAGCGCTACATGGACGAGCTGGGCGTGCGCGTCCACCTCAACACGGCCATCAAGCGCTACGAGCAGGGCCGGGCCTATTACTCCGAAACCGAGTTTATTCCGACCGAAAACCTGGTGTGGGCCGCCGGCGTGAACGGGGCCGAAGTGCCCGGCCTGCCCGCCGAAGTGGTAACACGCAACAAACGCATCACCGTGAACCGCTGGAACCGAGTAGAAGGCCAGACCAACATTTTCGCCATCGGCGACCTGGCCAATATGGTGACCGATGCCATGCCCAAAGGCCTGCCCATGCTGGCCCCCGTGGCCCAGCAGCAGGCCGACCACCTCGCTGCCAACCTCCAGCGCCTGCTGCGTGGCGAAGCACCCCGCGATTTCGAATACAACGACAAGGGCTCGATGGCCATCGTGAGCCGCAACAAGGCCGTGGTCGACCTGCCGAAGAACATTCACTTCCGGGGCTTTTTCGGCTGGCTCACTTGGCTGTTCGTGCACCTGCTCACGCTGGTGGGCTTCCGCAATAAGGTGGTAGCCCTGGTCGACTGGGCCTTCAGCTACTTCAACTCCGACCAGGCCCTGCGGCTCATCATCCGCCCCTTCCGCCGCGAAGATGTGCAGGAAGACCCCGGCAAGCAGCGCGCCGAGCATCTGACGGCGACGCCCGAGTACATTGCTACTCCCCCCGATATTCAGACGCCCGTGAACGGGTAATGTGGGGGAATTGGGGTAGCCGGGGTCGGTAATTCAAAAGAACGTCATGCTGAACGCAGTGAAGCATCTCTACCGCAATAGTAAAATTGATTACTGCTGCGGTAGAGATGCTTCACTGCGTTCAGCAT
>JALYUI010000143.1 GCA_030853845.1 Bacteroidota bacterium
GGCCAGGGCGGCCAGGCTATAGGTGGCGGCTTGCGCGGGCTGCCCCTGCTGCTGGCAGCTGGCGGCCAGTCCGCGCAGGTAGTCCAGCGTGAGGGCGGCCTGGCGTTCCTGCCGGGCCTGGCGCAGGGCGGCCAGCCAGGCGGGCAGGGCCCGCGCCCCCTGTCCGGTGGCGGCGTAGTAGCGCGCCCAGTTGGCCCGCAGCTCGCAGTAGCCGGCGTACGAGCGCAGCGGCAAATGCAGGGAATCGACGAGATGCTGGCCGGCCAGCAGCAGGGGCCGGGCGGCCGCCGGGCGGCCCAGCGCCAGCACAATCGCGCTTTGCTGCACCAGTCCCAGCGCCCGGTCGTAGGGCGCTACGGGTGAATTGGGGCGATGGGGGCGCAGGGTGCGGGCGTTATAGCGCTGGGCTTCGGCGTAGCGTCCCAGCTGGAAGTAGGCCCGGGCCAGGGCGTGGTTCATGGCCGCGTAATACGTTTCCGGGGCGGTGCCGGGCAGGGCCAGCGCCTTTTGCAAGTAAGGCAAGGCGCGGGCATGGTTGCCCCATTCGGAGTACATGATGCCGATGGCGCCCACCTCATTATAATACCGGAAGGCCGAGCAGGTGCGGAACAGCTCGGCCGCCCGCAGCCGCTGGCTGATGGCCTGGTTGTAGTCGCCCAGCGCCCCGTAGTAGCTGCCCAGCATCCGGTAGCAGATGGCGGTGTTCATCACATTGCCCTGCTGCTGCTCGTGGGCCAGCCGCCGCGTAAAGAACGTGCGGTTGGCCTCCGGCTGCTTCAGCTCGGTATTGACCTCCTTTATCCATTCCAGCAGGTAGGGCTGCGGTCCTCCGCCCAGGGCGTCGTAGGCGCGCAGGGCCGCGAGCAGGGTATCGCGCATGGCCGGCAGGTTGGCCACCGGCCGCAGCGCGAGCTCATCAAAGGCCACCACCCGCCGCAGCGGCCCCTGCTCGGGGTAGCCCAGGCGGGAGGCCAGGCGCAGGGCTTCGCGATGCTCGCCCAGCAGGTCGGGCAGGGCCTCCCGCGACAGGTCGGTGAGGTGGAAGAGCTGGGTGAGGGTTTGCAGGCGCAGGGTATCGGCGCGCTGCCCGGCCAGCACCCGCCGCAGCGAGTCGTTGGAGGCATCCCAGTAGGCGTGGTCGAAGCGCACGGTCCGCAGCCGGCGCTGGTAGTCCGCCCGGGCCGCCGGGCCAGGCCGGCCCGGGCCGGCAGCAGCTAGCCCCGGCAGCAGCAGCAGTAGCAGTAGCAGTAGCGCACCGGGCAGCCCGGCGGCCAACGGGCCACGCCGGCCGGGAACCAACAGGTGGTATAGCGCAAGCAGGTGAAGCATAAGGGCTCGGCTGCGGGCGCAACGCCCGGTGGTGAGTGGCCGTCAAAAGTAAGGGCTGCCGGGGCAGCACCGCACTACTGCCGGGAGGCGGGCACCGGCCCGCCTCGTTCCCGGGGCCTCGCCCTGCCGTAGCGAGTGGCCCGTACGCTTGTGGCGGGAGCGGCTACCCCGTGCGGGTTGGTGCCCGTGGTGAGGGTGGCAAGCAGGGTCGGGGCGGCCGGGTTGCTCACGTCGAATACCTGGAGGGTATTGCTGGTTTGGTTCACCACGTAGGCCGTGGTGGTGCTGTTATTCAGGTAAAAGTCAAGGTCGGTGCCCACCCCGGTGATGGTGGCCTTGTGCCGCCAGCGCACGAAGTGCCGCAGCCCGCCGGTGCGCAGCGAGAAAGCCAGAGCCACGGGGCATTCACGCCGTTGCTGTCGGCCCCGCCCGGCACCTCCAGCTTGGCCGCCGGGGCGGTGGTGTTGATGCCTGCTTTGCCCGTCACGTCGAGCTTCTGGGTTGCCGGGCTGGTGTGGTGCCGATGCCCACGTTGCCGGTGCCCGTTACGTTGAGGCCGCCGCCGCCGTTGGCCCGGACGGTGCCGAAGGAAGCAGCCAGCGGCGGGAAGCGGAGCAGGGTTTCATGTGGGTGAACGGAAGAGTAAGACCGGGGTATGGTTCGCCGGGTAGGTAAATGCACGTAAAAATATTTTTATATTCTAACGCATGTTAATGCCAGCAGTTCTGCCTCATTGGGCGGGAGCCGGGGTGCAGGCCATTTTCCGGCCGGGTAGCCAGTAAAAAGCCCTCAACGGCTACGTCAGGTAATTTTTGTAAAATGTTGAAAGGGTCGATTGCTACCGGTGGGCCTGCCCCGCCCCGGCTCGCAATAGCTCCGGCAGGGCGGGGGTGAGGTTGCCCCGCTTGCCCTAACATGCAGGCATGGCCCGCGCCGGGCAGGTTCTGTTTTCCCGTTAGCCGATGCCGCTTTCTCAGCTATGCCCGGGGCGGTGGCGGGCCAGCAGCTCGGCTTTGGAATTGATTTCCAGCTTCTCGTAGATGCGCCGGATGAAGGTGCGCACCGTGTTGATGGTGATGCCCAGGCGCTCGGCCACCAGCCGGTAGCTCAGTCCCTCCTCGATGGCCTGCACCAGCTGCATCTCACGGGCCGTGAGCAGCTCGGCCGGGGCCGGGGCGGGTTTGAAGTGCCGCACCAGGTGCCGGGCAATGGCCGGCGACATCGGCGAGCCGCCGTCGAGCACTTCGAGCAGGGCCGTTTTCACGTCGCGCAGCAGGGTGGTTTTCAGCAGGTAGCCTACCGCCCCGGCGCACAGGGCCTGAAACAGCCGCCCGGCATCGGCATACACGGTAATGAGCACCACTTCGGCCTTGGGCAGCACCCGCCGGATGCGCGCCACGCCCTCGATGCCCGACAGGCCGGGCAGGCCCACGTCGGAGAGCACCAGCCGGGGCGGGCGCGCGCAGCCGGGCAGCTCCTCCAGAAATTCCTCGATGGAGCCGGCCACCAGCACGCAGTCGAACTCCGGCTGCGCGCAGAGGTAGGTTTGGTAGGACTGCCGAATCAGCGGGTCGTCTTCGATGATGGCCAGGGGCGTGGTTACTTGCATAAGGACAAAAGTACCGGCCGGGGCCAAGCGCCGATAGCGCATTTTGATGCGACAAGCAGGGGAGGGAAGTCGATGAATGAGCCTAAAGAACGTCATGCTTCGACAAGCTCAGCATGAACTGTGTTTACAAAGCAAGTTTAAGATGAAAATTGGGGTCAAAATCGCGTTCGTGGTTGAGCAGCGCCCACGCTTGTCGAAGCAGGCGGGCGGCCACGGCGCAC
>JALYUI010000164.1 GCA_030853845.1 Bacteroidota bacterium
CGACTGGGTCGTAATATATTTATAATAAACCGAGTTGTTGCCGGCCACCGCGTCGTTATTGGCCGTCAGCGAGCCCGCAGTGAAGCTCGAAATAATGGCACTGAGTACCGTGCCCGAAGCCGGGGCGGCAAAGCTCACCGCATTGTTAACTATCTGGCCGGGGGCCAGGCTCACGGCGGGGAAGGTAACGAGGCCCGAGGCCGTGTCGTACGTGCCGCCGTTAGTAGCATACACGTTGGTACGGCCAGTGCCGATATTCACCGTTTGCACCACGCCGCTGGCGGGGCTGTTGCCCACGTTGCTGGCCGTCACGGCGTAGGTCATCAGGTCGCCCGCCGTGGGGTTGGTGGTGGGGCCGCTGATGGTGGTGGCAATGTCGGTGCTGGTGCTAACGTTGAGCGTGTTGCCGGCCGAGTTGTTGCCCGGAGTGGGGTCGACGGTGCTATTGCCCACCTGGGCCAGCACCGTGAACGGCCCACTGCCCGGAGCCGCCGCCGAGAACGTGTAGCTCCGGGTGCCGCCCAGGGCCAGCGCTACGGCCGGGAAGCTTAGCAGGCCGGTGTTCTGGTTGTAGGTAGCGCCGTTGTAGGTGCCGCCGGTGTAGGTGATGATGCCGCCGCTCGGAGCACCCGCAGTAGCACCGGTGATGGTGAGGCCCGCCCCGGTGAGGCCGGGCTGCAGCTGCACGGTTTGCACCACGCCGGTAGCGGCACTCAGGCCCGTGCCGGTGTTGTTGGTGGCCACCACGGTATAGGGCACCAAAGCCCCGGCCGTCACAGTGCCGCCCGCCGCAGGGGTCGAGGTAATAGTAGTCGACAAGTCGGAACGGGGGTTTTCCACCGTTACGCTGACAACGGCCTGGTTCGAAACCTTGCCGTAGATGTCGCTCAGGGTGTAAGGCAACGTCGCCACGCCTACAAAACCCGCTACCGGCACAAAGGACAGTATCCCCGTTGCATTAACGGTGAAAGTACCCACGCCCGTGATGGTGCGGCTGTTAACCGGCGTAGCCGAGGAAGGGTCGAGGTTAACCGAAGCCACGTTGATGCCGCCGGTCACGTCGCTGTCGTTGCTCAGGATGGCCGCCGGATTGCCGGCGGTACCGTTGAACGTGATGGTGGTGCCGGGAGTAGTAGTCGCAGCATCGTTTTGCGCCACGGGGGCGGGGTTGCAGGTTGCGCCGGCCGTGCTGTTGTTCACGGGGGTGCCGAGGGTAGTGGGGCCGAAGCTGCCTTGGCCGGTGCTGCCGGTGGGGCCGGCACCGGCCAGGCCCGCGGCAGCACCGTAGGCATTGCCGCTGGTAGCAGTTCCGTTGCCCGTCGTGCCGTTTGTGCCGCCCGCTGTATTGCTGGCGGCCAAAGTGGCATTGGCAAATACTACGCCGCCGCCACCGCCGCCGCCGGTGCCGTGCGGTGCGGCAAATACGGCATTGCCGCCGTTGCCGCCCTGGGCATTAACCGTCACGGTGCTCAAGCTACCGCGGTCCACGGTCAACAATACGCTGCCGCCGGCACCGCCGCCGCCCACGCCGTCGTTCTGGCCATCGGCCGCAGTGGCACCGTTGGCATTGATGATACCCGTGCCCGTAGCGCTACCCGCCCGCAGTAGTACCAGGCCGCCACCAGTGGCACCGCCCGAACCCACACTGTTGTTTTCGTCGCCAGCCCCGCCGCCGCCGCCCAACACGAGGCGGCTGGGGCCGAACGCCGTGAAAGCCGCCCCCGGTTCGCCACCCAAAGGCTGGTTCGAGCTGAAGGTGTTGCCACCGCGGCCACCGGTACCGGCGTTGGCACCACCCGCGCCGCCGCCATTTTCGGTACCGTTGGCATTGTTGCCGCGGGTGCCCGCGCCACCGCCCGTACCGGGAGCTCCGCGACCCGCGCTACCGCCCACATAGTCTGAGCCGGTGGCAGTAGCCACGCCGCCAATATTCACGGAAGCCGGCGTACCCGCCGTACCCTCGCCTTTCAAGGCAGTAGTTGTCGAATTTAAAATAAATTCGCCGTTGTTGGCTGCACTGGCACTGCCAATGCCAGCATTGGCAGTAGCCCCGCCGCGAAAGCCCGCGCCATTGGCATTGATGGTGTTGCCGTTGAAGTTCATTACCCCGGCCACATCCACGGCGAATACGCCGCCGGTAGTGCCGTTCCAGGGCGTTACGGTAATGGTACCACCCAGGGTCAGGTTGCCGTACTGCGGCACCCGTACCACCTGAAACCGCTTCTGGGCAGTACCGGTAGTGCCAGTGGCGTTTGCATAAGCGTTGCGCAGCCCGGTGCTCAGGGTAACGGTGCCGCCACCAGCGGGGGTATTTCCGGCCGCCACCGCGTACTCGTACTGCCCGGCGAGGTAACTGGTGTTGCTGATAACCCCGTTGCCGGGCAAGCCCGCTACGCCGTCGCCATACAAATCACTGTTACTCGAATTGATGTCCGCACCCTGCATCTGAATGATGAGCAGCAAATCGCCCGAGACAATGGCCGTGCCCGCGCCCGTGGCCGCGCCCACCGTGAAAGTGGTGGCAGTGGCCAAAACGCTGGCGCTGGTGCCGGGGTAATACGTTACCGGGTTGGCCGCCAGGGCGGGCACGTTGGTGGGGTTGCCGAGGTTAGTGGCCGCGCCCGGCGAGCCGTCGCGGCCAGGGTTGGCGCAAGCGGTTGCTGCGGCCGTGTTGACAACCGTAGTTACCTGCGCCACCGCCGCCGTGCCGTTGTTGTTGGCAAGGCTGGGGTCGGGCTGGCCGGAAGCATTCGCGCCCGAAGCCGTAACGGTGCCGGCCGCTGCGGGCGTGTAGCGCACCGTGTTGGTCACGTTCTGGTTGGGAGCCAGCGAGGCAATGGTGGCAAACGTTACCACGTTGCCCGCCAGCGTAGCCCCCGTGGGTAGTACCACGTTGGTAGCCCCGGCCGGCAGGGTGATGCTCGGCATCACGTTGGTAGCAGTAATATCGGGGCTGAGGTTAACCGTTTGGGCCGTGTAGATAATAGGCTGGCCCACTGTACCGCTGTTAGGTCCGCTGAGCACAGTTTGCACGTCGGCCGTTACCAGGCACTGCTGGTTGTAGGTGAAAGCGGCCGACTGGCCGGCGCTGCCAATGGTGGCACCGTTGGGCGGAAAAGTGCCTGTGCCAGTCACCCCCGAAGAGTTAGTAGTACCGTTGGCACCACCGGCAATGCTCACGGTGGGCAGGCTGGTGTAAGCGATGTAGCCGCCGCCGCCGCCGCCGCCGGGGCCTTCGGCTTCCGGGCCGCCCAGGTTCTGGCTGCCGCCCTGGCCACCGGCGACCGAGGCCGTAATACCCGCCGCGACCGTGCCGGCCACGTTGAGCACAATGGTGCCGCCACCGCCGCCGCCGCCCGGGGCATCGTTGGCCGTGAGGGCGGTTACGTTGGCCCCGTTGGCCAGCAAGCTAGTGCCCGTGGCCGCCGCGGCCTGCACCAAGTTGCCCGCCGAGAGCAGGTAGATAAGCCCGCCGCCATTGCCGCCGGGCGTGCCCACGCTGTTGTTTTCATCGCCGGCACCGCCGCCGCCGCCGAAGAACAAGCGCCCCCCCGTCAAGCTGAGAGGCCGCCCGCCCAGGCCACCCCGCACCAGGCGGTTGTCGCCACCCCAGGCCGCCGCGCCCGGAGCCGTAGTGGACGGATTGTTCACGTTAGCAGAATAGCTGTAGCCGCCCCGGCCGCCACCACCCGAAGTAGTGTTGGCTAAACTGGGGGTTTCCAGAGCCCAGGCGGTGTTGTAGGTAGTGCTTGGGTTGCCCTGGCCGGTCCAGGCAATGCTGCTCACGTTGGCACCGCCGCCGCCACCGCCGTTGTGGTTGTTGCCACCGCCGCCGCCGTTGGCCGGGGCCCCGCGCCCAAAGCGCCCGTTGAGGGCGTCGTAGTCGGCCTGGTAGCCGGCAATGCTTTCGCCTTTTTCGGCCCCGCTGGCGTTGGTGGCATATACGTAAGCAGTGCTGGCTGCTCCGTTCACCAACGTTGGTGAATTGCTCAGGGCCCCGCCCCGGAAACCCTTGCCCGACACGTCGATGGTGGCCCCGGTATTCAGGGTAACGTCGCCGCGCACATCCACGGCTACCACGCCGCCGGTGGTGCCGTTCCATGCGGAGGCCGTGATGCTGGTATTGGCATTGAGGATAAGCGTGGTATAGCGCGGAATACGCACTACCTGCACCTTGCCGGCCGCAGTGTACGACTTTTGCAGCGCACAGGCTACTACAATGCTGGTGCTGTTGGGCACGCTGCGCACTTCCGCCAGTTCGTAAGAGCCCGCGTTGTTGTAAGCCGAAACAGCCCCGTAAGTGGCATCGGTGGCGGTAGTGATACTAGCACCCTGGTGCTGAATCAGCATCACCAAGTCGCCGGTAGCCAAAGCCGCGCCGAACGCGCCACCCGTCAGGGCGCTGTTGGCCACGCTCAGGCTGGTAGTGCCCGCTGCCGCGTCGGCGGTCAGGCTGGTGTAGGTGTTGACGATGGTGCCCGCAGCCGTGATGGTGCCCGCGCCGTCTTTGCCTTGCTGTGCCCAGCCAGGCAACGCCAGCAGCAAAAGCAGCAAGAGGGTTTGTAGGGTTAGTCTCATGCTTTTTTGTGGAGTATTGTAGGTGTAAATTAAAAAATCGGGTAAGCTGGCCTGATATCCGGCAGCTGATGATGTATTAGCAGCTAGGTTCTATTGCAAGTGTCGCCTAATTGGGAGCAATCGCACAGGAAATAATCAAGAGTAAGCTTCATAGAATGGAGTAGTGCTCTTGATTATGACCTATTATAAACACCCCAAAATTATGTTGAGCAGTACTGAGCTGGTACTTAATTTCGACCAACACCCCATTTCGCGCGTTCAAACCGCGAAATTCTCTTGCACCTAGATATGCCAGCGCAACAATTAGTTAGCTCAGTCTAGTCGAGATTGACGAGCATATACGCACGGGCCGGGGCATCGGATTGATTGTTCGAGAACCCATTTTTATATTGGGATAATTTAAAATACCCGGCAACTATTTTTTCTCCTTATGCTGAGCCTGCGCCTGCTGCTTAGAAAGCAGGTAGCCAGATATTCCAGCGGCGAATTGCGCGGCCGGCGGGCAATGCATCCAACCGGCATCCGCAGCTACACACAAAAAACCCCTTTCCGGGAGGAAAAGGGCTTTCAAATTAATAACTGCTGTTACACACCCGCTTCGTTGAGGTGGCACCAGGGCCAGTAGCGCGGACTTTGTAG
>JALYUI010000169.1 GCA_030853845.1 Bacteroidota bacterium
ATTCAGTGAACAATTATTCAGTGAGCAGTGAACAGTTTTGTTCTTGTATGCTCACCTGATAACTCTTCGCTGTTCACTGACAACTACTAACTGTTAACTGAAATAAAGCCATGGCTTACTCCGATAAGGTAATCGACCACTACAGCAACCCCCGCAATGTGGGCACGCTGGACAAAAGCAAGAAAAACGTAGGTACCGGCCTCGTGGGTGCCCCCGAGTGCGGCGACGTGATGCGCCTGCAAATCGAGGTAGACGAAGCTACCAACACCATCACCGACGCCAAGTTCAAGACCTTTGGCTGCGGCTCGGCTATTGCTTCGTCGTCGCTGGCGACGGAGTGGCTGAAAGGCAAATCCATCGACGAGGCCTTGGCCATCGACAACATGGAGATTGTGGAGGAGTTGGCCCTGCCGCCCGTGAAAATCCACTGCTCGGTGCTCGCCGAGGATGCCATCAAGTCGGCCATTTCAGACTACCGCGTGAAAAACGGCCTGCCCGCCCTGGAGCTGGCGCACCATTAGAAATCAAATTAAAAATTGAGAATTAAAAGTTGTGGCTCACGCTGTGATTTTTAATTCTCAATTTTTAATTTAATCCAATGTATGGACGAATTTGAAATTGCCCGGCTGGAGCGCGAGATTCGACAGTATCTGGGCCTTGATTCGACGCAGCTGCAATTCGAGTTTCGGGAGTTGGAAGGGCTGACAAGGCTGGACTTGGTGACGGTGAACCCGCGCCATCAGCAGAGCTTCCTATTTCGCTACGAAACCGGGCGCGACCAGGTGGAATGCCTGGAGAAGATGCTGGCTTACGTGCGCAGCTACCGCGACACCGAAAGTTCCTATACTCTGCAATGGCGCGCCCGCGGCGACCGGGAGCTGCAAACCTCCTATTTCCGGGCGCACAACGTATACGAAGCGCTCGACAAGCTCTACTACGGCCGCGATTTAAACACGATTACCGTATTTAGCGTGGTGCTGAATCCGAGCTCCTGACGTTTTGCGACGTGTGGCCGAACCAACCGGAATCGGAGCTTGTTTATAATCTGTCTAAATTGCGGCTCCAAACCTCGCATTCGCCGGGTCTTACGGCCCTCACTCCTACTGCCATGATTACCGTTTCGGACAAAGCCAAGGAAAAAGTAGCGCGCCTGATTGAGGATGCACACCTCGACGATACCTACCGCCTGCGCGCCTCGGTGGCCGGCGGCGGCTGCTCGGGCCTGAGCTACAAGCTGGACTTCGACAACGAAGTGCGGCCAATGGACCAGGAGTTCGAGGACAAAGGCGTGCGCGTGGTAGTGGACATGAAGAGCTTCCTTTATCTGGCCGGCACCGAGCTGGATTTCTCCGATGGCCTCAATGGCAAGGGCTTCCAGTTCCACAACCCCAACGCTTCGCGTGAGTGCGGCTGCGGCGAAAGCTTCTCCGTTTGAACCGTGGATTCTGTTTAAGCCGCAGATGATGCAGATTTAACGGATTTCGCAAGTTCTATTAGCTCGTTTTGCTATTTTCAAATAAGACCAAAAAAGTCTACCCTATACTGGGTAGACTTTTTTGGTCTTATTCATTTTATTTCCAGCAAATTTCAGCGCCAAATAACACCAGCAGAATCTGCGAAATCCGTTAAATCTGCATCATCGGCGGTTCAGATAATTACTCCTTCTCGAATTTCTGCACGGTGCGGCCGGATGCCGTTTGCAGCTCCAGGAAGTAGATGCCGGTGGGCAGGGTTGGGATGGCCAGCGTGGTGGTGCCGGCTGCGGTGGTGCCGCGCAGCAGGGGCTGGCCCAGCTGGTTGAGTACGCGGTAGGACATTGCGCCCTCAGCTATGAAGCTAAGGTAGCTGTGGGCAGGGTTGGGATAGAGTTGCATATTGGTCGTTTCACCCAATTCGGCAATCAGCACTACGGGCGAGAAGGCGGCCGTCCCATCCAAGTCGACCTGGCGCAGGCGGTAGTAGAGGCGACCGGCCGGGGCGGCTTTGTCGAGGGCAGCGTAAGCGGTAGCCTGCGTGCTGCTGCCCTGGGCAACGGCCGTGGCCACAATGACATACTCGCGGCCGTTGGGGCTGCGCTGCACCTCGAAGCGGACGCTGTTC
Organism: Bacteroidota bacterium; assembly: GCA_030853845.1. Classification (GTDB taxonomy): domain Bacteria; phylum Bacteroidota; class Bacteroidia; order Cytophagales; family Hymenobacteraceae; genus Hymenobacter. The sequence goes on from JALYUI010000169.1 coordinate 2,101, forward strand.
TTCTCGCTGGCCGTGGCCCAGCTCAGTGCTACGGTGCTGGCCTGGCGCTGAGCCGTGAAGCGCACCAGCTCGACGGGCAGGGGGTTAATAGTAAGGTCCGTGGAAGTAGTGGCGAGGGCAAAATCGGTCAGGGCCATAACAGTTTCGGTGATAGTGCCGGAGGGCGTGCCCGATACCGTGGGGGTACTACTGGGGTTCACATCAGTCCAAGGGCCAGCGGCGGTGGAGGAGGCGATGCGCAGGGTAGCCGGGTCGGTAGCACCTTCATTGGCAAAGCTCAGGGTGAGGGTGCCGGCATTAGCGTAGTTAGCAGTTCCATCTTCCGAAAGCGTGAAGAAGTGGCGGGCCGAGACGCGAGTCAGCGGGGCTGTCACGCCACGGTTGTTGGCGTTGTCGACCGCGACGCGGGCCGTGTAGTTGGTGGCGGTGGCGGCCGTTTGGGTGGGCGCGAAAGTGAGCGGTAGGTAGCTCTGCGCCCCGAGCGGGTAGATAATGGCGGCGGGCGTAGTCGAGGCCGCCGTTGGGAGCGACAGGGCATTGACGAAGCTCGCCGCGCTGCCGCCACTGAGCGTAGTGACGATGGCCTTGCCGGCACCGGAAAATAGCAGCGAGCCCACCGTCAGGTTGAGGGTACCGATGGTGAGGGTGCTGGCTACGGGAATGAGCGAATTTGTCGTTTGATTAAGCGTCAGGGTTTGCAGCTGGCTGCCGGCCCCGGCGCTAAAAACCAGACTTCCGGTAACGGGGCTGGCCCCGGTGAAAATAAGGCCGGAAGTAGCCGAGCCCAGCAGCGACCCCGTGGTTGCTGCCACCACAGGCCCATTTAGGGTAAGGGTAGTGACAGGCCCGATGGCGAGCACTCCCTTGCTGAGGGTGAGGCTGTTGAGCGTGACCGAATTACCGAAAGTGAGGGTGCCGGTGTCGGTACGGTTCAGGGTGAGGGAGCCGAAAGTGCTGCCGGCCCCGGCCGTGGTAGCTAGCGTGGCCAAGGTGCCAGCGCCAGTTAGTACCAGCCCTGCCGTTGCCGAGCCTTCGAGCCGGCCGCCGGCAACGGCCAGCGCGCCGTTCAGCGTCAGCGTCTGGCCGTTGAGGGCCAGGGTGCCGCTGGTGAGGGTGAGGATGCGCTGCAAGTTGATGGCGCGCTGTAGCGAAACCCCGGCCGCGTTATTGACCTGCAAGCTGCTGTTAGTCCCGAAGGTGAGTGCCGACGCGGGCGCGCTGCCTCCAATGGTCTGAAGGGCGGTACCGTTCAGCACGAGGGTTCGAGCCGAACCCGGGTTGAACGAGAGCGTACCAGCGTCGATAGTCAGGTTGCCGCCAATAGAAATGGTGTTGTCGAGGTTCAAGCTAATGGTGCCGCTGGTCACAGCCAGGTTGCCCGCAATGGTGAGCGTGCCGTTGGCCGTGGAGGAAGCGTTGCCACTGCCCACGTTAAACTCCAACGAGCCATAGGTGCGGTTGCTGAGCGGCGGAGTGCTACTACCAGAAACGCTGTAGGTATACAGGCTGGTTGGCTCCAGCACAACAGCCGAGTTGGGTGCCGTGGCCCCGAACACCTGGCTGCCTCCCGCCTGCTCTACCGTCGAGCCATTGCGAAAAGTGACCGTGTTGTAATTAGCCGAAAGCGTACCGAATGGGCTGCCCGCCATATCAACTCCCGATTTATATGAGCTGCCGCTCAAAAACTCGATGCTGCTGGTGGCCACAGTAGTTTGCAGGCGCTGGCCTCCTTTGTCGAATACGAGGCTACCGCCAATGCTGCCCGAGGCACCGCTGGCCAGCTGCATGATAAAACCGTTGGCACCAATCGTGGAGCTGATAACATTGAGCCTGGCACCGGCCACGATGCCGAAATCGGCCCCGGCGGCATTGCCGTCATTAATAGTCAGCGTCCGGGTGGTGTTGCCCGAATTGCTGAAGGTGACATTCGCATTGCCGCTGAACTGAAGCTGGGCGACGGTCTGGCTCGTGAAGTCGATGGTGACGGCGGGGTTCACCACCGTGCCGTCGAAAACCATAATGTCGGTGGCGGCGGGGCTGGTACGGGCCGGCGACCAGTTGGCCGCCGTAGTCCAGTTGGCGTTGGCACCGCTGCCCGTCCAGATATAGATGGGCAGCGGCGCAGCGGGCGTGGTAAATGAGGCCGTGCCGGGCGAGGTAGCCAGGTAATTGGCCGTGGCGCTCGTGCCGTTGTAGGCGTAGGTTTCCACGGCGTAGCTGGTGAGCCCCGCGAGGCTGGTGACCGTAAACGTGGTGGTGCCGGTAGCGCCGACGAAGACGACATAGTTGCCGGTGCCGGTGGTGGCACCGCTGCCCACCGCCAGGCTGCCCACGTAGGCGGCCCCATCGGTGGGAGCTACGGCGGCAGTGGCGGCGGCCCGCACGACCACCAACTGGCCCGAGCCATTGCCGCCGCTCACGGTGATGTCGGCCTGCGTTGGGCTGATGTTGGCCACGCTTACCGTGGGCTGGGCAGTGGGCTCGGCTGCCAGTACCGTGCCCGCTACAGCCACACTTTGGGTAGTGGCACCGCCGCCGGCAATATCGATGTTGCTGTTATAGGCACCGGTTGCGGTAGCCGCCGCGAGCCGCACGCTCACGGTGGTGCTGGCCACCGTGCCGCCGCTGGCCGTTAGGGTGAGCGAAGCAGCGCCCACCGTAGCAAATCCGTCGCTCGACAACTCATAGCCGGCCAGCGGGCCTACCGTCAGGTCGCCCGTCAGGTTGCTACCGCTCACAGTGAAGGTTTTCGGAGCCGAAGCCGTGCCTTGCACGGTACTGAAGCTACCGGCCGGCATGAGAGCGGTGGCAGTAATGCTGGGCTGGATTGAGCAGGAGTTAGCGGCGGAGGTAGAGTTGCGGGCTACTGGCGTAGCAATTGTAAAGTCCGCACTATTGTCATCGGTATCAGTACAGCCGCCACTTTTCCGATAAGCGGAAGTAGTGTTTGCCGTGGTAGCAGCAGGAGCAGTTCCTTCGTAGCCGGTTGGCCCAGCGGTTGACGTTCCATATCCAACCCGGTCAATCAGGACTGCACCAGATAATAAGTCAAAACGTCCTTTTGCCGCGGCTGATGAAATATTAGTCGCGGCTAATTGGTCAGGCGTAGGAAGGTTACCGGCAGTGGTCGATAATGACACCAGGTAGTATTTCCCAGAGGCAATCGAAGCACTTGTATTTAAGGTAACTGCCCCCCCTGCGCCTCCCGCAGAACTGAAATATTTTAACGAATAACCATTGAGTGAGACAGTAGTGCCACTTCGGTTAAAAATTTCCACGAAGCTGACAGTATAGGTAGACCCTGAGTTGCCGCCGCCGCCATATACCTGACTAGTGACAAGAGTAGTACTGCCCTGCCCCCACCCTAGCAGAGGCAGCAACGACAGCAACAAGGCCAAGCCGCCTCCGAATATCGACCGTAAGTGAGTAAAGTTGTTATTCATTGAAAAGAGTGCCAGAAAGATTCACAAACGGTGTCCGCCAAGGGCGTACCAGTCCGCAAGGTAAAGCTTAAGCTACAGCACTCAGCTAAGATATTGTATTGTTAAACAAATCTTAACAACAGCCTTACTCGATACACGCCCGCTCTTTTCCCACAGCAATTTAATTTTCAACTTCCTCACGACCTGTTGCTTTTTACACGATGTGAGGGTCAGCCCCACCCGAGCGGCATCCGAAGGAGCCAGCAGTCGTGGCTTCAGGCGCGGGCGCGGCGGCACTGGCGCAGCCAGTGCGTCAGCAATTCCTCGTCGGAAAAATTGCGCAGCAGCAGATTGGGCGCGGGTACGTGCGCATCGGGCACGCGGGGGTGCGCAGGACTGGGCGGCGCGACAAAACCCGGCGGGTACAGCGTGCCGATAAAAAGGCTGCCGCCGAGGCTTCCGGGCAGCTGTGGCATAAATTCGTTTAGCAGCCAGCAGCCGTCGGCCTCGGAGGGCGAAGTTCGCCGGCGCACGTCGACCAACCAGAAGGAGCAGTCGGTTTCCAGGGCTTTGGCCAGCAGGGACTGGTAGCCCGCACGGTACTCGGCCGACGATACAGGCCGCAGCCAGCGAGCCTCCAGGCGCGGGGCATCGGGCCAGTACGTCAGGCTCAGATAGCCAGCATAAGGGGGCGGCTGTTGCAGGGCACGGAGAGACGACATGGGGCAGAATACGGCAGCGAAGAAAAAGGGGGCAAACAGCAGAATTTGCCCCGGTCGCAGGCGCAACGTAAGCTGCGCGTTGCGTCTGTAATGCCACTTAAACGGAAAATCCTTCCGACAGATTCCCGCCAGCCGGGCAATTCAGCAGGAGTACGGCGTGGCTCCGCCCAGTCCCGTTTACCCCAACAGCGGCCCGGCGCTCAGCTCCAGCGGCTCAGAAACTGTAGAAACGCCTCCTTGTACTGGTCGCCCACCGGGATGGTGACGGCCCCAATCTGTACGGTGAGGCGGCGCACGGCCTCAATCTTGTCCAGCGCCACGATAAACGAGCGGTGCACGCGCATGAAGCGGCGCGGCGGCAGCTTCTCCTCCATACTCTTGAGGCTCATGAGCGAAAGCAGCGCCCGGGGCGTGCTTTTGAGGTGCACCTTCACGTAGTCCTTCAGGCCCTCCACGTAGAGCACATCGCTGAGGGCCACGCGCACCAGCTGGTATTCGGCTTTCAGGAAGAGGTATTCTTCCTCATCGGCTGTAGAGGCCGGGGCTGCCGGAACGGGGCCGGCTACCAGCTCGGCGTAGGCCCGGGCCTTGCCGGCGGCCCGCAGAAACTCCTCGTAGTTGAAGGGCTTCACGAGGTAGTCGAGGGCATCGACGCGGTAGCCGTCGAGGGCGTACTGCGGGAAGGCGGTGGTGAAGATGACGCGCGGGCCGCTCGGCCCCAGCACCCGGGCTAGCTCCAGGCCGTTGAGCTCCTGCATTTGGATGTCGAGAAAGGCCAGGTCGACTT
>JALYUI010000170.1 GCA_030853845.1 Bacteroidota bacterium
CCCCGGCCACCTGGCTCCCGGTGCCGGGGGGCGTTTACCGCATTGGCTTTCAGGAAACGGGCTTTTGCTTCGATAATGAGCTGGCCGCGCACGAGGTGCTGCTGGCCTCGTTCGAGCTGCAGAACCGGCCCGTCACCAACGGCGAGTTTCTGGCCTTTATGACGGCGGGCGGCTATCAGAATTTTCGCTACTGGATGGGCGAGGGCTGGGATTTGGCCCAGGCCCAGGGCTGGACGGCCCCGCTGTACTGGGTGCAGCGCGAGGATGCCTGGTACCGCTTCACGCACCACGGGCTGCGCCCCCTGGAGCTGGCCGCGCCCGTCACGCACATCAGCTTTTACGAGGCCGATGCCTACGCCCTGTGGGCCGGCGCGCGCCTGCCCACCGAAGCCGAATGGGAAGCTGCGGCCCGCCACTTCGGTACCGATACGCAGGCCGGGACCTGGCTCGAAAGCAGCCTGTTCGACCCGCAGCCCCTCGCGCGTGATGCCGACCCCGGCCAGTGCCACCAGCTGCTGGGCGACTGTTGGGAGTGGACGTACTCGGCTTACCATGCCTACCCGGGCTTTGCGCGGGCGGCGGGCGCGCTGGGCGAGTACAACGGCAAGTTTATGGTGAACCAGCTGGTGCTGCGCGGGGGCTCCTGCGCCACCCCCGAATCGCATATTCGAGTGAGCTACCGCAATTTCTTTCACGCCGACAAGCGCTGGCAGTTCACCGGGCTGCGCCTGGCCCGTTGAGAAGCTATTTGAGTTCGCAGGCGGAGTACCCCGAATTTTTAATTCGGTTCGTGAGCGCGACTCGACTAAAATGTATCCTTCCGCCCAAAAGGGCCAAATCAAAAGTTCGGGGTACTCCGTCAACGGCCGCTCGCAAATTCGGCCCGCTTCTAAGGCAGTGGTACCGCCGCAAAAAAAAAACCGGGCTTTTCGGGAAGAAATGCCCGGTTCCGGGTTTCCTGCCAAATCAACTTCTTCTATGTCCGCACTTTCTTCTCCCGCGTCCACTTCTCCGGCACCACCTCGTGCGCAAACCGCGCTGGCCCGGCACGTGGCCGATGGCCTGCGCCGCAATCCCAAAATGCTGTCGTCGATGTATTTCTACGACGACGCGGGCAGCCGGCTGTTTCAGCAGATTATGGAGTTGCCGGAATATTACCCCACCCGCACCGAGCTGGCTATTTTCCAGGCGCATGGGGCAGCTATTGTGGCGGCGCTGGGCGGCACGACGGGCGACGGTGATTTCTCGCTGGTTGAGCTGGGGGCCGGCGATGGGGCCAAAACCAAGCTGCTGCTGCGCGAGCTGCTGGCTGCCGCGCCGGGCTTCACCTACGCGCCGGTCGATATTTCGGCCGGGGCCATGAGCGGGCTGGTGCACACGCTCGGCCAGGAGCTGCCCGCCCTGCGGGTGGTGCCGGTGGTAGAAACCTACGCCGATGCCCTGCGCCAGTTGCGCACCCGGCCGGGGCGCAAAGCCGTGCTTTTTCTGGGCTCGAACATCGGCAACTTTGGGCCGGCCGAGCAGCTCGATTTCCTGCGCCAGCTGGCTGGCCCGCTTGGCCCCGACGACCGCCTGCTCATCGGCTTCGACCTGCGCAAGGACCCGCGCCGCATCCGGGCGGCCTACGACGATGCGCAGGGCGTGACGGCGGCCTTCAACCTCAACCTGCTCACCCGCCTCAACGGCGAGCTGGGGGCCGACTTCGACCTCGCCTACTGGCAGCACTACACCGACTACAACCCCCTGAACGGGGCCGTGCGCTCGTTTCTGGTGAGCGCCCGCGCCCAGGCCGTGCACCTGGCGGCGCTAAACGAAACCGTGGATTTTGCCGCCTGGGAAGCCATTCATACCGAAAACTCCTACAAATTCAGCCTGCCCCAAATCGAAGCCCTGGCTGCCGAGGCCGGGCTGCGCGTCGCGCAGGTATTCACCGACGCGGCCGGCGACTTTGCCGACGTGGTGCTGGCGGCCGGGGTGGAATAGGGGCTCCGCCATTTATCCATCGGTTCTCAAACTTCAGTCATGCCCGATTCTTCGCTAAAAACCGTTAGCCTGGCCTCCGGCTATGGCGATTTTGCCGTGCCGGAAGTAGCTATGCGGGCTGCTACGTCGGCTTTTCGCGACTCGCTGGCGCAGGGTCGGCCTCTGCCCGTGGCTCCGGCCGGGGGGCTGCCGGTGCTGCGCGAGGCCCTGGCC
>JALYUI010000188.1 GCA_030853845.1 Bacteroidota bacterium
GTCATGCTGAGCTTGCCGAAGCATCTCTACCGCAATAGCTAAACTTGATTACTCCGCGGTAGGGATGCTTCGGCAAGCTCAGCATGACGTTCTAATTTCCATTATTCACTGGGTGGTTACCACGCCATCCTCCGGGGTGGCGTTTTTTATTTGGGGTACCGATTGCAGGTACGCAAACAGCGCGTGTACTTCCGCATCGGTCAGCAACGAATACTTGTTCATCGGGTAATGCAGCAGCCCATTCGGCGACTGCCCGAACCGCACGGCCTGCCCGAACTGCGCCTCGCTCCAGCGGCCGATGCCGGTTTCGGCATCGCCGGTAATGTTGCGCGATACCACGGTCTGACCTTCATTATTCAGCAAGCGGGTGCCGCCGCCGAGGTAGCCTTTCGATTTTTCCGGATCGGTGGGGTTGTTGCTTTTGAAGTCGCGCGAGTGGCACTCGTAGCAATGGTAGCGGCCCAGCACCAGGTAGCGGCCGAAGGCGCGGGTATCCGTGGGCGGCGGGGCCAGCACTGGGGCGTCCGGCAGCCGGGCCGGGCGCATAATGGTGTTGCCAAGCAGCTTGAGCAGCAGCGACGGCTCCTGCGGCGGGGTAGCGGTGAGGTCGGGCTGCACCTGTGGGCTGTTGGAGCGCAGGAAGACTACGATGCTGGCCATGTCCTCGTCGCTCATGCGGGCGTAGCTGGGCATGATGAGGCGCAGGCGGCCGTCGGGGCCGATGCCGGTGCTCAGCAGGGCTACGAGCTGGCCGGTGGTCCAGCGGCCGATGCCGTGGGCGGCATCCTGGGTGATGTTGCTGGTGTAGATGCGGCCGAAGTCGGGCGTGAGGTCGGCCAGGCGGTGGCCGCTGTAGCGGTTGGTGGCGCGGTTGAGGTGGCAGTCGGAGCAAATCGAGAGCGTGAGCTTTTCGCCCAGGGCCACGCGGGCCGGGGTGGAAGGGATGGCCACTTTCAGCCACGGCGGCGGGTAGCGCGGAATGCCCCGCACCTGCACGAAGGCCAGGAAGCCCAGGCCACCTAACAGGCCCACGCCCACGAGCAGGACCACCAGGCGGAACAGGTTTTTCATCGTGCGGACTATAGATTGGCCATTTATCCGGTTAAAGTACGCGCCTGACCCAATTGGGCTGCAAAAAAACTTCCATTATGCCGCCTCCCAACACCATCGTTTTCATCACCGGGGCCTTTGTCACGCACCGTTGCTGGGACAACTGGCTGCCGTTTTTCGAGCACGCCGGCTACACCTGCTACGCGCCGGCGTGGCCGCACAAGCAGGCCCCGGCCCCGGAGCTGCGGCGGCAGCATCCGCACTCGCCCATTGCCCGCAATGGCCTGGCCGAAGTGCTACAGGTGTACGTCGATTTCATTGCCGCGCTGCCGGCTCCGCCCATTGTTATCGGGCATTCCTACGGCGGGTTGCTGGTGCAGCTGCTGCTGCAGCGGGGCGTCGTGGCGGCGGGCGTGGCCATCGAGTCGGTGCCGCCGTGGGGCGTGGTGGCGCTCAACTGGCGGCTGGTGCGTACGGTGCTGCCGCTGCTGGGACTGTTCACGTCGGCGCGCACCACGCTGCTGCCCAGCTTCGCGCAGTTTCAGGCCATTATTGCCAATGGCCTGCCCACCGAGGAGCAGCAGGCCACCTATGACCAACTGGTGGCGCCCGAGTCAAAAAAGCTCCTCCGCCAGGCCTTCAGCCCGCGGACCCGGGTCGATTTCGGCCGGCCCCACGCGCCGCTGCTTTTCCTGGCCGGCTCCGATGACCGGCTGATGCCGCCGGTGCTCAACCGGGCCAACTTCCGGCGCTACCGCCACGCCGGCTCGCGCACCGACTACCACGAGCTGCCCGGCCGCTGCCACGCCCTGCTCGGCCAGCCCACCTGGCGCGCCGATGCCGGGCTGGTGCTGGCCTGGCTGAAAACCAACGCTGGCAATCAGGGTCCGGCTCACGAGTAAAGTCAGTTGGCGGGGGAGGGTTTTGTGCTTGGGCGGGGCATTGCCGGTAGTCAGCTCGATGTAGCGCCGCAACCCGGCCACTCTACCTCAGCGCGAGAGCTTCTCCAGCTGCCGCTTCTCGCGGGCGCTCAGGCTGTCGATTCCCTGGCGGCTGATTTTGTCGAGCAGCGCGTCCAGCTCGGCTTCGTCGTCGCCCTGCCGGCTGTGGTACCGGTCGTCGGCGGTTTGGTAGTCGGGGGCGGCTTTGAAAAGTGAGCCGGTGAGCAGGGCATTGGGCTTCTTCAATAGGAGAACGAAAAAGGCCAGCGCGGGCAGCAGAATGGCTCCGATGGCCAGGGCATTGGTGTGCAGCAGCGCCGGGCGGAGCAGCAGCACCGTGAGCAGGCCCACCAGGCCGCCGCCGAGGTGGGCATCGTGGCCGATGTTGCCGAGCCGCGCCGTGATGCCGTAGGCGCAGAACGCCACGTACAGCAGCCCGTAGAGCCAGCCCGGCACCATGAGCACTTCCGGAAAGCCCACCTTCATTTCGGGAAACAGCGCGATGGCCGCAAATACCAGCCCGCTGATGGCCCCCGAGGCCCCCACGGCCGTGTATTCCGAGTCGCGCCGGTGCAGCAGCAGCGACAGCAGGCTGCCGCCCAGCAGGCTGGCGAAGTAGATGAGGGCGTAGTTGCGGTAGCCCACCATCAGCTCCACGCTGCTGCTGAACCAGTAAAACGTGAGCATATTCAGCAGCAGGTGGGGCCAGCCGGTGTGCAGCAGGCCCGAGGTGAGCAGCCGGTAATACTGCCGGCCGTACAGAATATCCTTGATGCGGAAGGCGTACTGGTCGAAGTATTCGGGCTTGCGAAAACCCTGGTAGGACACCAGAAACGTAACGACCACAATGGCCAGGCCGACGATGCCAAATTCAGTCATGGGAGCGGGGGAGGAGTTGCGTGGGGGGATTGAGTGGGTGGAAAAGAACGTCATGCAGAGCGCAGCGAAGCATCTTTACCGCAGCAGTAAACGCAATCGAAAGGATTAGTTACGCGGTAAAGATGCTTCGCTGTGCTC
>JALYUI010000224.1 GCA_030853845.1 Bacteroidota bacterium
CATGATTGGATTACTGCTGCGGTAAAGATGCTTCGCTGCGCTCTGCATGACCGTTCTTGAATTCGGTATGACGTTCTGCCCGATATGCCCTCCCCAAATCCCTTAAACATTCTCATTCCCACCATCCTCATCCCATGCATAAACCCCTCCTCCTGCTGGCCCTGTTGGCCCTGGCCGGCACCGCCCCGGCCCACGCCCAAGGCAAGCTGAAAGTGAAGGCCAAAACCGGTCACACCACCACCAAAATCAAAACCCCGGTGAAGCCCGCCCCGGCCGCTGGCAAAGACTGGAGCGTGACCTACGCCAACCAGGTAACGGCCGCCCGCCTGCGTACCCACCTGGCCGTGCTGGCCTCCGATGAGTACGAGGGCCGCGAAACCGGCCAGAAAGGCCAGCACATGGCCGCCGACTATGTAGCGGCCCAGTTTAAAGCCGCCGGCCTCACCGGCCCGGTTACCACCGGCACCGACCCTTACGAGCAGCATTTCGACGTGGAGCAGGTGACCTGGGCCGACGGGGCCACGCTGCGCATCGGCGACCAGGCGTATGGCTGGCTGACCGATTTCTACGGCATGAGCGACTCGCCCTTCGCCACCGAAACCACCGTGAAGCCGGTGTTTGTCGGCTACGGCATCGAGCAGGCCGGCTATTCCGATTACGCCGGCCTCGACGTGAAGGGCAAGGACTTGCTGGTACTGCTGGGCGAGCCCCAGAAGAGCGACGGCAGCGCCGTGCTCGGCGTGGACGGCGCACCCACCAAGTGGGGCACCGACTACCGCGGCAAGGCCATGCTGGCCGCCCAGAAAGGGGCGCGCTCGGTGTTCTTCGTGAGCATGAGCCCCACCAGCAACTTCGCCAAGCAAACGGCCCGCATCACGCCCTACATTTCGCGGCCGGGCATGGTGATGGTGAGCCAGGACAAGCCCACGCGGGCGGCCTCGTTCTTTATTTCGCCAGCCATTGCTAGCAAGGTGCTGGGGGCCAACGATGCCGAGGTGCAAAGCTACCTGGCCAAAATCGTGGAAACCAAGCAGCCGGTGGCTTCGCCCTTTACGGTGAATCCGTTTCAGATTAAAGCCGAGCGTAAGCGCGAGCGGCTCGATACCCAGAACGTGCTGGGCTACATCGAGGGCACCGATAAGAAGGACGACGTGATTGTGATTTCGGCCCACCACGACCACCTGGGCAAGCACGACGGGCAGGTGTTCAACGGGGCCGACGACGACGGCTCGGGCACCACGGCCATTATTACGATGGCCGAGGCGTTTGCCCGTGCCAAGCAGGAGGGCCACGGCCCCCGTCGCAGCCTGCTCTTCCTGAGCGTGACGGGTGAGGAAAAGGGCCTGTTCGGCTCGGAATACTACTCGAAGAACCCGGTATTTCCGCTGGCCCAAACTGAGGCCGACCTGAACGTGGACATGATTGGCCGTACCGACGTGGGCCACGAGGGCAAGCCCGACTATGTGTACGTCATCGGCTCCGACAAGCTGGCCTCGCGGCTAAAAGTGATTCTGGAGGAAGACAACAAGCAGTACGGTCCTATCGACCTCGACTACCGCTTCGACGACCCCGACGACCCTAACCGCTTCTACTACCGCTCCGACCACTACAACTTCGCAGTCAATAAGATACCGGTGGCCTTCTTCTTCAACGGTGTGCACGCCGACTACCACCAGCAGAGCGACGAAATTGAGAAAATTGAGTTTGCCAAGATGGAGAAGCGGGCGAAGCTGGTGTTTCACCTGGCCTGGGACCTGGCTAACCGCGACGAGCGGCTGGTGGTAGACTCGAATAAACCCTAGCGCGCAAAGTCTCGCTAAGTTTTAAAATTTAAGTCTCGCTAAGTTTGTTTGCATGACGGAGAACGAAATTTCGAAGGTGGTGCTGGATGCGGCGTTTCGGGTGCATACGGCATTGGGGCCAGGGCTTTTGGAATCGGTTTATGAAGCCGCGCTGACCCATGAGCTGCGCAAGCAGGGACTGGAAGTGGACACGCAGGTGCCCATTCCAGTAGTGTACGATGGAGTAAAGCTGGCCATTGGTTTCCGCTTGGATGTACTGGTAGAAGGCAAAGTCATTCTGGAATTAAAATCCTGCGAAAACCTGATTCCCATTCACTCCAAGCAGCTACTGAACTATCTGCGTCTGGCTGATTTGCGCCTCGGCCTACTATTCAACTTCAACGTCGAGTCCCTCAAAGGCAATATCAGTCGCCTCGTAAACAACCTGCAATAAGCCGCCTCAGCGAAACTTAAATTTTAAAACTTAGCGAAACCTTGCGCGAATGAAGGCCCAACAATTCCAAATCGACTCGGCCACCAAAGCCTTCGACCGCGAGCACCGCCGCAAAATCCGCTTCAACATCGGCAAGTACGACGCGGCCGTGAGCGCCGGCCTGAAGCTGTACCACGACCACGAGCTGGCCCGCGACCGCGGCGCCTACCTCAAAGCCACCGTGCTCGAAAAGCTCGACGAGTACCTGCTACAGTTTGAAGCGGCCTTTACGGCGCGGGGCGGCCGGGTAGTATGGGCGCGCGATGCGGAGGAGGCCCTGGCCGAAATCGGGAAGCTTACGAAAGCCCGCCACACCAAAACCGTGGTGAAGGCCAAGAGCATGACCACCGAGGAAATCCACCTCAACAAGTACCTCGCTACGCAGGGCATCGAGTCGGTGGAAACCGACCTGGGCGAGTACATCGTGCAACTGAACGGAGAGCGGCCCTACCACATTGTGACGCCGGCCATGCACCTGAGCAAGGCCGACATCAACGACATCTTCGTGAAGCATCTGGGCACCGAAAGCACCGACGATGCCCAGCAGCTCGTGCTCACGGCCCGCCATCTGCTGCGCGGCAAGTACACCGCCGCCGAGGTGGGCGTGACCGGCGGCAACTTCCTGGTAGCCAAAGAAGGCGCGGTGGCCGTGACCGAGAACGAGGGTAACGCCCGCCTCTCGGCCACCTTCCCGAAGCTGCACATTGCCATCGTCGGCATCGAGAAAGTCATTCCGCAGCTCACGGATTTGGACCTGTTCTGGCCCCTGCTGAGCACCAGCGGCACCGGCCAGCAGGTGACGGTGTACAACACGCTGTACTTCGGCCCCCGCCAGCCCGGCGAAGTGGACGGACCAGAGGAGATGGTCGTGATTCTGCTCGACAACGGCCGCACCAACCTGCTGGCCCAGCCCGACAAGCGGGCCGCGCTGCGCTGCATCCGCTGCGGCGCGTGCCTAAACGTGTGCCCGGTGTACAAGAACATCGGCGGCCACACCTACGAAACCACCTACTCGGG
>JALYUI010000253.1 GCA_030853845.1 Bacteroidota bacterium
TGGCTCCCCCCTCTCCGCGGGAGAGGGGGGCCGGGGGGTGAGGTGCCGTTGGGCGTTATTGCTGCTACTTATCTGCTTCAGCAGCCACGCCCAGAATGCGGCCCCCGACAAGCCCAAAGTCACCCGCATACTCTTCCTGCTCGATGCTTCGGGCTCGATGATGGCGCCCTGGGAAGGCCAGCCCCGCTGGAACGTAGCTAAGCGCATGCTCAGCAAAATGGTCGACTCGCTCAACAGCTACCCCAACCTGGAGCTGGCCCTGCGCGTGTACGGCCACCAGTTCCCGAATGCTGATAAGAACTGCGAAGACTCGCGCCTCGAAGTGCCCTTTGCCCCGCGCAATGCCGCCGCCATCAAGCGCAAGCTCGCCGGGCTGAAGGCCCAAGGCAACACGCCCATCACGTACTCGTTGCTGCAATCGGCCGGCGATTTTCCGACCGACAAAGCCTCGCGCAATGTGCTGCTACTGATTACCGATGGCCTCGAATCGTGCAACCGCGACCCCTGTGCGGCCTCGCTGGCCTTGCAGCGCAAGCGGGTTTTCCTTAAGCCCTTCGTCATCGGCATCGGGGCCGAGCGGGATTTCGGCCGGCAGCTCGAATGCCTCGGCCAATACTACAACGCCGCCGAAGTAGCCACCTTCCGCACCGTGATGAACGACGTCATCGCCAAAACCCTGAGCAAAACCACCGTCGCCGTGAACCTGACCGATGCCGCCGGCAAGCCCGTAGAAAGCAATGTGAACCTCACCTTCGTGAACAACGTGACCGGCCAGCCCGAGTACAACTACGTGCACTACCGCGACGCTCAGACCAAGGCCGACGTGCTCGACATCGATGCCCTCCAGAGCTACGATTTGGTAATAAACACCGTGCCGCCGGTGCGCGAAGCCAATATCGCCATCACCCCCGGCCGGGCCAACGTGCTCACCTACAAAACCCCGCAGGGCATTCTCTGGCTGCAAAATCCGCCGCTCACGCCCAACCCCTACGGCACCATGCGCGCCGTCGTCCGCACCCCCGACCGCGCCACCGTAACGGCCGCCACTTTCGGCACCCGCCAGAAGCTGCTGGCCGGCAACTACGAAGTCGAAGTGCTCACCCTCCCGCGCCTCGTGCAGCGCCTCACCCTCAAGCAGGGCCAGGAAACCACCGTGACTTACGACGCGCCCGGCACCCTCAACATCACCTCTGACCTGAAAGGCTACGGCAGCATTTACCAGCTCAACGACGACGAATCACAAACCTGGATTTACACCCTGCCTGAAGGCGGCAGCAGCAAAATGAACCTGCCCATGCAGCCGGGAGCCTACCGGCTGGTGTTCCGCACCAAAACCAGCATTGGCAGTAAGTTTACCGACGTGCGCAATTTCAGTATCCGTAGTGGCCAGACTACTTCGGTGGCGATATTTGGAAAGCAGTGATGGAAATGACTGAGCCTAAAAGGAGCTTTTTGTATGATGTACTGCTTCCGAAGGTGGAAGCAGTAGCATTGATTCTATCCGTGTTGGGACTTGCACTTAAATTGAGTTTGATTAGTAGTGGAAACACTGAATTAATAATTGGTTTATCGACACTCAGTACGGTTTATTTTCTTCGAGCCTTTGCTCCCTCGAAGCGAATCGGTGCTGACGAGGTAAACTTCCCAGAGCAATACTTCGGCAAGCCAACGAATCATTACGCGGCGACATCAAGCGAAATCTCGTTCTTTTCCGATAGCATACTGCCTAAAGTTATTTGGTTGGGTGGGGCAACTGCTATTATTGGCATCCTGTTCAAACTAATGATTTGGCCAGGCGCGAATAATCAGTTGTTTGTCGGATTCGGTTGTGAGCTAATTGTCATCATTGGATTAGCATTAAATCAGCGGGTGAGTCTGCGGTCGATAGTGCTAGGTGCGCTCACTGGCGTTATGCTATTAATTAACCCTAAATATTTGGTGCAGCAATTCCACAGAGATGACCCCGTATTGGTAGAGAAAATGTTCTATCATATGGACCATCCCCGCGATTCGGCGGCTGGTGCCGCAGTCCGGCAGCAACTTAACCAAGCCCGCCACCGGCGCTAGTTTCCTTTAATTTGTAAAGTCCGGCCGCTCGCGGCCCCAACCCAACTCCCCCATGAAAGACTTCCCCTACACCGAATCCAAAGACACCCGTAGCGGCTTCGGCGCCGGCCTGGCCGAACTGGGCGCCAGCAACCCCAACGTAGTGGCCCTCTGCGCCGACCTCACCGGCTCGCTCAAGATGGACGCCTTCAAAAAGGCTTTCCCGGAACGGTTTTTCCAGGTGGGCATCGCCGAAGCCAACATGATGGGCGTGGCCGCCGGCATGACCATTGGCGGCAAAATTCCCTTCACTGGCACCTTCGCCAACTTCAGCACCGGCCGCGTCTACGACCAGATTCGCCAGAGCATCGCGTATTCCAATAAAAACGTGAAAATCTGCGCCTCCCACGCTGGCCTCACCCTGGGCGAGGACGGGGCCACCCACCAGATTCTGGAAGACCTGGGCATGATGAAAATGCTGCCCGGCATGACCGTCATCAACCCCTGTGACTACAACCAAACCAAAGCCGCCACCCTGGCCATTGCCGACTACGAAGGCCCCGTGTACCTGCGCTTCGGCCGCCCCGTGGTGCCCAACTTCACGCCCGCCGACCAGAAGTTCGAAATCGGCAAAGCCTGGGTCCTGAACGAAGGCCCCGACGTGAGCATTTTCGCCACCGGCCACCTCGTGTGGAAAGCCGTGCTGGCCGGCAAGCTCCTGGCCGAAAAAGGCATCAATGCCGAAATCATCAACATTCACACCATCAAGCCGCTCGACGCCAAAGCTATTCTGAAATCAGTGCGCAAAACCCGCTGCGTGGTCACCGCCGAAGAGCACCAGATGAACGGCGGACTCGGCGACAGCATCGCCCAGCTGCTGGCCCGCGAAGAGCCCCTGCCCCTGGAAATGGTGGCCGTGCACGACAGCTTCGGCGAAAGCGGTACCCCCGACCAGCTGATGGAGAAATACCACCTCATGG
>JALYUI010000255.1 GCA_030853845.1 Bacteroidota bacterium
GCATGAGGTGCTCCAGGTCGTTGGTTTTGAGCAGGGGCAGGTTTTCTTCCGACATGATGAGCTGTTGCACGACTTTGCCAGGAGCGGGCTCCTGGTAGTAAACGAGCACGGGCTTTTTCAGCTTCACCTTATTCACCACCACTGGCGGCGGGCACCTGCGTAATTTTCAGCACTACCTGGGCCGCCGCCGGCAAGGCAGCACCCACGAGCAGGCCCGCCAGTAGCAGTCGAATCGTCATTAGCAAAGGGAAATAGGGCCGGGCAGCCTAGCGAATGGTTTCGCCGGTACCAGCTCCGCGCTCGGAGTTGTCGGTTTTGCGCAGGGTGTAGGCCGCACGCACCGAGTCGATACCCGGCAGGCCGTTGACCTGGAAATCGAGCATGGCTCCTTTCTTCTGCGGGCCTTTCACGAAGTGCCGGTACTCTTCGGCCGACTCGCGAACCACGTACAGAAAGCCCGACGACGGCAGCTTGAGGCGGGAGTAGAAACTGCGGCCGTCGCCGGCGGGGCGGCGGGTGTCTTCGGCCACGGTGCTGGTGCCCAGCAGCCGGAATTTGGCCATGTCGCTGCCCGGCAGGGCCAGGTTACCGAGGCCATCCACCAGCACTTCGCGGCGCTGCATGAGGTGCTCTAAGTCATTGGTTTTGAGCAGGGGCAGGTTTTCTTCCGACATGATGAGCTGTTGTACCACCTTGCCGGGGGCCGGCTCCTGGTAGTACACGAGCACGGGCTTTTTCAGTTTCACCTTATTCACTACCATCGGTGGCGGGCCGTCCTCGCCATCGGTACCCTTCTGAATAACGATGGGCGCGTAGACGGGCGGCGGCTTGGGCGCGTTTTTCGAAGTCCCGGCCTGGCCCTTCGCCGGCTTTTTCAGGTAGGGCCGCGACTGGGCCCAGGCGGCCGAGCCGGTGCCAGCCAGTAGCAAAGCAAGCAGCAGTAAGGATTTTTTCATGAGACAAGGAAAAGCCAAATGTAACAAGTTGGCAGTGGTGCTGCAAAAAATGAGCCATGCGCGGGCAAACCTGGCGGGAGCCGCCGCCGCGGCCCCCCTCCCACCGGCGCGGCCATGACAAACTAAGCGTCAGACTTTGCTGTTGCCGAACCAGTGTCTCAGCGTGTTTATTTTCATAAATGCGTGTGCTAACGTTTGCAACATTTGCTGCTATTTCGGTGCACCAATTTTAACGCACTACTGCGCTAACGTTTGCAATCATTATCCAATTTCTATTACTTTATCATCGTCGCTCGGGCGCGATACGCGGGCCAAACCGCTTATTGGCAGCACAATTATCTTTTTATCAGCCCATTAGATGCCTGCCTATTTGACAATCGCATGGCAATCCATTTGTATTATTACCAACAATCGATTGGGGAAACGCAGTTCTGAGCCTTCCCAATCGTTTGAAAAAAAAGGCTATAAACGTTCTTAAATACTATTTCTTGGTAACTTGCAGCCCCAAATAATTAGTTTTTTTCCCACCACCATTTTTCAACCACTCTGTTTCTATGAAACACCCATATTTAGCAAAGCTGCTGTTTCTGCTGTTGCTCGCGGGACTCGGCTTCAACGCCCGAGCCCAGGCCCAGACCGGCTCCATTAGCGGCAAGGTGCTCGACAGCAAGGGTTCGGGCATTCCCGGCGCAACGGTGCTGGTAGAGGGCTCGACACTAGGCAGCTCGTCGAACGTCGACGGCACCTTCAACATCACCAACGTGCCAGCCGGCCCGCACACACTCACCATTTCGTTTGTGGGCTACACGTCGGCACGCGTTCCGGTAACGGTTGTGGCCGGCCAGAGTGCCTCGGCTAATGCGACGCTGGGTGAGAACACGACCCAGCTGGCTGAAGCCGTGGTAGTAGGCTATGGCACGCAGCGCCGCCAGGACATTACGGGTGCCGTGGCAACGGTTGACGCCAAGCAGTTTGTGCAGGGCCAGGTGACCAACCCCGAGCAGCTGATTCAGGGCAAAGTAGCGGGCGTGAGCATCACCTCCGCTGGTGGTGCGCCGGGCTCGGCCTCCACTATTCGCATCCGAGGCAACACGTCGCTCAACGCCAACAGCGACCCGCTGTATGTAATTGACGGTGTACCGGTAGATAAGAACGGCATCGACGGCGCTTCCAACCCGCTCTCGCTGATTAACCCCAGCGACATCGCCACGTTCACCGTGCTGAAGGATGCTTCGGCCACGGCCATTTA
>JALYUI010000260.1 GCA_030853845.1 Bacteroidota bacterium
CTTCGCTGCGCTCTGCATGACGTTCCCGCTTCCCCTTACAGTTCCCTCCCACCCGCCATGTTTTGCCCTTGCTTCCCCGTCGTGCTAATCATTATTCCGCCCCGGTAGGGCTGGTCGAAACCGCTGCTTATCCCCATAAGAGCCTTTCCCAGCCCCGCGCCCGGAAAGGCTTTTTTTCTGCATTTCTCTGACTGCCAATTGTAACCGCGCATGTATTTCAACCCCGATACCATCGCCTTCGTCGATGGTGAATTCATCAAGGCCGAGGCGGCGCAGGTGGGTGCCTACGCGCAGTCGCTGCACTACGGCTACGCCGTTTTTGAAGGCATCCGAGCCTACGCCACGCCGGCCGGCACCCGCATTTTCAAGGCCGAGGAGCATTATGAGCGGCTGCACTACTCGTGCCGGAGCATCGGCTTGCCCTTCAATCATTCGGTGGCCGAGCTGACGGATATCACCTACCAGCTGCTGGAGAAAAATGGCCTGGCCGATGCCTACATCCGGCCCCTGGTGTACGCCGGCGCGCCCAACATGACCCTGAAGCACGCCGACAGCAGCAACCTGCTCATGGCCGTGTGGGACTGGGGCAAGTACCTCGGCGAGCAGAGCCTGCGCCTGAGCATTTCGCCCTACCAGCGCCCCAACCCCAAGGCCGTGCCCATCGAGGCCAAGGTGTCGGGCCACTACGTCAACTCCATCATCGCCAGCTCCGAGGCCCGGGGCCGCGGCTTCGACGAAGCCCTGCTGCTGGACATGAACGGCTACGTAGCCGAAGGCCCCGGGGCCAACTTCTTTTTCGAGAAAAACGGCGAGCTGTTCACCGCCCCCCAGGGCAGCATCCTGCGCGGCATCACCCGCAACACGATTATCGATTTGGCCCGCGAAGCCGGCATCACAGTCACCGAAAAATTCTTCACGCCCGAGGCGCTGCAAGGCGCCACCGGCGCCTTCTACACCGGCACCGCTGCCGAGGTAGTCGGCATCGCCGCCATCGACGAGTTGGAATTCCGCACGCCTTTCTCCGAAACGCTGGGCGCGCGGCTGGCCGAAAGCTACCGGGCACTGGTGACGGGCGTAGCGGTGCCGCAAAATGCCTGAACGATGTAGAGACGCGACCCTTCGCGTCTCCCGCCAGAACAACCAGTATCACGCAGTCATAACAGCATCAGCAACGCCGAGACGCGAAGGGTCGCGTCTCTACAATCCGCCTGGAAAGCATGATTCTCAATAAATACAGCCGCCTCTACACCCAGGACGATAGCCTGCCCGCCGCCCAGGCCATGCTCATCGGCTCGGGCCTGAGCGATGCCGACCTGCGCAAGCCCTTCGTAGGCATCTGCTCGACGGGCTTTGAGGGCAACACCTGCAACATGCACCTCGATGCGCTGGCCGACGGCGTGAAGCTGGGCGTGCGGGTCCAGGGCCTGGTGGGGCTGCGCTTCAACACCATCGGGGTGAGCGACGGCATCACGAACGGCACGCCGGGGATGCGGTACTCGCTGGTGTCGCGCGAGATTATTGCCGACTCGATTGAGGCGATGGCCGGCGCGCACAACTACGACGCCCTGGCTACCGTGGTGGGCTGCGACAAGAACATGCCCGGCGCGCTCATCGCCATGGCGCGGCTCAACCGCCCCAGCCTGATGGTGTACGGCGGCACCATCAAGGGCGGTACGTTCAAGGGGCAGCAGCTCAACATCGTGTCGTGCTTCGAGGCGTATGGGCAGAAGCTGCAGGGGCAGATTTCGGACGAGGACTACGCCGGCATTATCCACAACGCCTGCCCCGGGCCGGGCGCTTGTGGGGGCATGTACACGGCCAATACGATGGCCGCTGCCATTGAGGCGCTGGGCATGAGCGTGCCATTCTCGTCGTCGCTGCCCGCCGTGAGCCCTGAGAAAACCCAGGAGTGCCTCGACGCCGGGGCCTACCTGCGCCGCCTGCTGGAGTTGGACCTCAAGCCCCGCGACATCTTGGTGCGCGCTGCCTTCGAGAACGCGCTGGTGGTGGTCACGGTGCTGGGCGGCTCCACCAACGCGGTGCTGCACCTCATTGCCATTGCCCACGCCGCCGGCGTGCCGCTGAGCCTGGAGGACTTCCAGGCCGTGAGCAACCGCGTGCCGGTGCTGGCCGACCTCAAGCCCAGCGGCCGGTACCTGATGGAGGACCTTTCGGCCCGGGGTGGCGTGCCCGCCGTGATGCGCACCCTGCTCGACGCCGGCCTGCTGCGCGGCGACCTGCTGACCGTGACCGGCCGAACCCTGGCCGAAAACCTGGCCGACGTGCAGCCGCTGGGGGCCGGGCAGGACCTGCTGCGCCCGCTCAGCAACCCCATCAAGGCCGACGGCCACATTCAGATTCTGTACGGCAACCTGGCCCCGCGCGGCGCGGTGGCCAAAATCACCGGCAAAGAAGGCCTGCGCTTCGAAGGCCCGGCCAACGTGTTCGACTCGGAAGAGGCCCTGAACGAAGGCATCACGCGGGGCAGTATCCAGGCCGGGCAGGTGGTCGTGATTCGCTACGTGGGGCCGAAGGGCGGGCCGGGCATGCCCGAGATGCTGAAGCCGACTTCGGCCATCATCGGGGCCGGGCTGGGCGATAAGGTGGCCCTGATTACCGACGGGCGCTTCTCGGGCGGCACCCACGGCTTCGTGGTGGGCCACGTGTGCCCCGAAGCCTACGACGGCGGCCCCATCGCCTTGGTTGAAAACGGCGACTGGCTAGTGCTGGATGCTGCCGCCAATACCATTGACATTCAGCTCGACCCCACCCTGCTGGCGCTGCGCCGCGCCCAGTGGCAGCGCCCCCGCCCCAACGTGCGACAGGGCGTGCTCCTCAAATACATCCGCACCGTGAGCGACGCCAGCCACGGCTGCATCACCGATTTACTGGAAGAAAGCTATGTTTACGAACCAGCAGGCAGCGCTACCCCAGCTTGAGGCGGCGCAAGCGGCGGCGAGCTTCCCGCTAAGCCCGGACGGCTTCCCGGTAAGCTTGGACGACTTCCAAGTAAGCCTGGACGGCTCTCAAGCAAAGCCGGACAACGCGACCGGGGCCACGGCCGTGCTCGACATTCTGCTGGCCGAGGGCGTGGAAACCGTGTTTGGCTACCCCGGCGGGGCCATTATTCCCATCTACGACGCGCTTTACGACTACACCGACCGGCTGAACCACGTGCTGGTGCGCCACGAGCAGGGCGGCATTCACGCGGCGCAGGGCTATGCGCGGGCGTCGGGCAGGGTGGGCGTGGTGTTTGCCACCAGCGGGCCGGGCGCGACCAACCTGGTAACGGGCCTGGCCGATGCGCTGATTGACAGCACACCGCTGGTCTGCATCACGGGGCAGGTGTTTGCGCATTTGCTGGGCACCGATGCGTTTCAGGAAACCGACATCATCAACATCACCACGCCGGTTACGAAGTGGAATTACCAGGTGACCAAGGCGGAGGAAATTCCCGAGGCGCTGGCCCGGGCGTTCTACATTGCGCGCAGCGGCCGGCCCGGCCCGGTGCTGATTGACATCACCAAGAATGCCCAGCTGCAAGCCTTTCATTGCGCGCCGTACGAGCCCTGCACCCACATTCGGAGCTACCGGCCGGTGCCCATCGTGCGAACGGAGTACGTGCGGGCGGCCGCCACGCTCATCAATCAGGCCGAGCGCCCGTTCGTGCTCTGGGGCCAGGGGGTGTTGTTGGGTGGGGCTGAGGCCGAGTTCCGGGCCTTCATCGAGAAAAGCGGCATCCCGGCGGCCTGGACCATTCTGGGCGCGGGCGCGCTGCCCACCGGCCACCCGCTGAACGTGGGCATGCTGGGCATGCACGGCAACTACGGCCCCAACGTGCTCACCAACGAGTGCGACGTCCTCATCGCCATCGGCATGCGTTTCGACGACCGGGTGACCGGCCGCCTCGACAAGTACGCCCGGCAGGCCCAGGTCATTCACCTCGACATCGACCCCACCGAAATCGACAAGAACGTGGCCGCCACCGTGCCCGTGTGGGGCGACTGCCGCGAAACCCTGCCGCTGCTCACGGCCCTGGTCGAGGCGAAAACCCACCCCGCCTGGCTCGGCCGCTTCCGGGGCTACCTGGCCGAGGAAGTGGACGCGGTGATAAAGGACGAGCTATTCCCGACCTCCGACGAGCTGACGATGGGCGAAGTCGTACACCAGCTCAACGGGCTGACCGGGGGCGAGGCCATCATCGTGACCGACGTGGGCCAGCACCAGATGGTGGCCTGCCGCTACGCCAAATTCAACCACACCCGCAGCAACATCACCAGCGGCGGGCTGGGCACCATGGGCTTCGCGCTGCCGGCCGCCATCGGGGCCAAGTTTGGCGCGCCCGACCGGCCGGTGGTGGCGGTGATTGGCGACGGCGGCGTGCAGATGACCATTCAGGAGCTGGGCACCATCATGCAAACCGGCGTCGACGTGAAAATCATCATCCTCAACAACCGCTTCCTGGGCATGGTACGGCAGTGGCAGGAGCTGTTCCACGC
>JALYUI010000273.1 GCA_030853845.1 Bacteroidota bacterium
GCACGTCACCGGGCGGGGTGCCCGATTCCACATAGTTGGTCAGGGCCCTTTCCAAAGCCGCCACGCGGGCCATGCGGGCGGGGTCTTTGCGGCGGGCGGGCGAGCTTTTCAGCTTGCTCACAATGGCTTTGGTGAGGGCGGCCAGCCGGGCCGGATTGTCCTTTTTGCCTTGGTAAATAGCGCCCCGGCTCTCAATGGACTGGTACAGCACGCTGTACACGCGCAGGCTGTCGGGCCGGATGCTGGCGGCCAGCGCATCGAGGTTGCCGCCCTCGCAGCGCACGGTGCTTTTCAGGTTGGGCCGGCCGGCATCGTCGTACACGAAACGCACGGTGGCGCACCACATCTGCACCTTCGATTCATCGAGTGAGGGCTGGCCCAGCGGGGTTTGGGCCGCTAGCGGGCGAATGGTGGTGAGCAGCAGCGCGGCCAGCAGAACGGCTAAAGCAGGGCGGAAAGTCATAAGCAGGGTGATTTTATCCGGAAAGTACGGCACCGGACGGAACATTTCGCGGCCGGGCACAGTCTTGCAGAGCCGTGAGCGCCAGCCGCAATGCGGGCCTCAGGCATCGGCGCGACGCAACAGCGAAGGGCCAGGACCTGTTGACGACTCAACGGCTGCTACCCTTCTGCTGAGTCAGTTCGTCAGAAGCCCTGTTTCTCAACGCAACAAAAGCCCCCAGGGGAAGCCTGGGCGCATCTGGAGCATCACCTCAGGCGGTAGTAGACCCTCCCGCCCGGCCCGCCTCCACTTCCGCCTGACCCGCCCCGGCAGCGCGCGGGTGGTGGAGTTAAAGCAGTACATTAGCCGACGCGAATGCCGCGCTGAAAAACCCATTCCATGCCCGTCTTCCTTCCCCCGGCAGCGCCGGAAAATGCGCTGAATGTGCCCGGCCTGGCCGAAGTGCTGCTGAACTCATCCCCGGCGGGGATAATGCTGCTGCGCCCGCTCTACGCCGCCGACGGGAAGGAGATAACCGACTTCGGCTGGGGGCCGCTCAACGCCGCCGCCCAGCAGATGCTGGGCCTGCCAGCCCAGCCCACCGGGTCGTTTCTGACGCTCTTTCCCACGGCCGGTCAGCAGGGAGTGTTCGGCTTCTACCGCGATGCCTTTGTGTCGGGGGAGGTGGCGCAGCGGCAGCAGCTATACCAGCACGATGGCCTCGATGGCTACTACGCCCTGGTAGCCCAGCGCCACGCCGATATGCTGGTGGTCAGCTTCACCGATGCCAACGACCAGCCCCGCACAGCCGTGGAAGAAGCCCTGCGCGCCAGCCAGGCCCGCGAACAGGCCGCCCACGCCGAAGCCGAAGCGGAGCGCGCCACCCTGCAAAACACCCTGGAGCAGGCCCCGGTGGCCATTGCCATTCTGGCCGGCCCCAGCCACGTCATTACCTTCGCCAATACCGAAATGGCCCTGATTTGGGGCCGCTCGCCCGCCTCGCTGCTGGGCCAGCCGCATTTCGAAGCCCTGCCCGACCTGACCGGCCAAGGCTTCGAAGCCATTTTTGCCGACGTTTACCACACCGGCCAGCCCTGCCATTTGCAGGAATTGGCGGTTGATGTGGACCGCCTGGGCCACGGCCACCCCATTCGCGGGTACTTCAACATCGTGTATCAGCCGCTGCGCGATGCCCGGAACGACATTACGGGCATCGTGGCTTCGGCTGTGGAGGTAACCGAGCAGGTGCTGGCCCGCCAGCAGGTGCAGCAGCTGAACCAGGAGCTGGAAGCGCTGGTGCTGGCGCGCACCCAGGCCCTGCGCCACGCCCACGCCGCTACTGAGCACCAGCGCGAGCAGCTCTACCAAGTGTTCGAGCAAACGCCAGTGGCCATTGCCATCCTGCGCGGGGCCAACCTGCGCATCGAGCTGGCCAACCCGGCCGTGGCCGCCATCTGGGGCCGCGAGCCCGGCCAGGTGCTGGGCCGCCCCTACTTCGAAGCCGTGCCGGAAACTACCGGCCAGGGCTTCGAGCAGCTGCTGGCCAACGTGCTGGCTACAGGCCAGCCTGCCACCATTACCGAAGCACCGGTGATGCTGGCCCGCGCCCACACCGGCCAGCCCGCGCAGGCTTACGTCAATTTCGCCTTTCAGCCCCTGCGCGATGCCGAGGGCAACGTAACCGGCCTGGTGGCCAGCGGCACCGAGGTAACTGAGCAGGTGCTGGCCCGCCAGCAGGTGCAGCAGCTGAATGAGGAGCTGAAGGCCGGCAACGAAGCCCTGGAAGACCGGGTGCAGGTGCGTACCCGGCAGGTGGAGCAGTCCCGACTGACCGCCGAGCGGCAGCAGAACGAGCTGGCGCGGGTATTCGAGCAGGCCCCGGTGGCCATTGCCGTGTACCGGGGGCCGAGCTACATTATCGAGCTGGCCAACCCAATGGTGTGCCAGCTCTGGGGCCGCACGCGGGAGCTAATAATCGGCAAGGGCCTGTTTGAGGCGCTGCCCGAGGTGGCCGGCATGGGCTTCGAGGAGCTGCTCGACCAGGTGATGGCCACCGGCGAGCCCTGCGTGGCCCACGCCATGCCCGCCGTGCACGAGCGCGACGGCCGCCGTGACACCGTGTACTGGGATTTCGTGTATGTGCCCATGTACGAGGACGATGGCCGCATCTACGGCGTGATGGTGGTGGCCACCGAAGTAACCGAGCAGGTGCTGGCCCGCCAGCAGGTGCAGCAGCTCAACGACGAACTCGAAACCCGGGTGGCCGCCCGCACCGCCGAAACCCAGGCCGCCCTGCGCGAAGCCCAGGACCAGCGCGAGCAGCTGCGGGAGCAGCAGAACCTGCTGCACCAGATTCTGGGCCAGGTGCCAGCGTCGTTGGCCACCCTCAACGGCCCCGGGCACCGGTTCACGTTCTTCAACGACCAGTACCAGGCCCTCTCGGCCGGGCGGGTAGAGCTGGGCCTGACCGTGGCGGAGGTGTTTCCGGAAGTAGTGGAGCAGGGCTTCGTGGCCCTGCTCGACCAGGTGTATGCCACGGGCGAGCCTTTCATCGGCAAAGACGTGCCCATTCAGCTGCTGCGCTCCGGCACCGGCCAGCCCGGGCAGCATTACGTCGACTTCATCTACCAGCCCTTGCGCGATGGCCAGGGCCGGATTCAGGGCATTCTGGCCTTTATCATCGACACCACGGAGGCCGTGCTGGCCCGCCGCCAGGCCGACACCCTTCAGGCCGCCGCCCTGGCCGCCGTGCAGCGCCGCGCCCAGCAGCGCCAGGAGTTGTACCAGATTTTCGCTCAGACGCCGGTGGCCATCGTGCTGCTGCGCGAGCCCGACCATAGAATCGACTACTTCAACCCGGCTTTCGAGGAGCTGTTTCCGCCCGAGGAGTGGGCCGGCCCCTTGCAGGGCCACCGCCTCGATGAGGTGTACCCACGCATTGAGCTGGCCGGCCTGGTCGGGCTGCTCGACCGGGTATTCGAAACCGGCGAAACCCAGGTGGTTATCGACATGCCCCTGGCCGACCTGCAGCCGGGCAGCCCGCGCTACGTTACGCTCTCGTACCAGGCCTACCGCGAAGAGGGCCACATTGTGGGCGTGGCCGCCTTCGCCTACGACGTAACCGAGCAGGTGCTGGGCCGCCGCGAGGCCGAAACCATGCAGGCTGAGCTGCTGGCCGGGGCCCAGCGCCGCGCCCAGGCCCGGCAGGATTTGCTAAACCTGTTTGAGCACGCCCCCGTGGCCGTGGTGCTGCTGCGCGAACCTAACCACCGCATCGAGTACTACAATCAATCGTTCGAGGAGCTCTATCCCGGCGAGAATCTGCGCGGCCGCACCTTGTGCGCGGCCTATCCTTTCATGGACACGTCCGCCATGCTCAAACACCTCGACCGGGTGTACCAGACCGGCGAAACCTACGTGGGCCTCGAAGACCTGCTGCCCACCACCGCGCCCGGCCCCCCGCGCTACATCTCCTTCACCTACCAGGCCTACCGCGAAGACGACCGCATTGCCGGCGTGGCCGTGTTCATTTATGAAGTAACCGAGCAGGTGCTGGCCCGCCAGCAGGTGCAGCGCCTCAACGAGGAGCTGGCCACCATCAACGAAGAAGTGCAGGCCACCAACCAGGAGCTGCACGACAGCAACGCCCGCCTCACGCGCACCAACGCCGACCTTGACACCTTTGTGTACTCGGCCTCGCACGACCTCAAGTCGCCCATCACCAACATCGAGGGCCTGCTGCTGGCCCTGCGCCAGCAGCTGCCGGCCGAGGCCCAGGCCGCCCCGCTGGTGCCGCGCCTGCTCGAAATGATGGACGGGGCCGTGGCCCGCTTCCAGGAAACCCTGGGCCACCTCACTGACGTGACCCGCCTGCACCAAGCCCAGGCCGACCAGCCTGCCGAAGCCGTGGACGTGCCCGCCCTGGCGGAGGCCGTACGCCTCGATATTCTGCCCGAGCTCACCGCCGCCGGGGCCACCCTCACCGTGGACCTGGCTGGGTGCCGGGCCGTATTCTTCCCGCCCAAAAACCTGCGCAGCATTCTCTAAAACCTGCTCAGCAATGCCATCAAGTACCACGACCCCCCCCCCCC
>JALYUI010000008.1 GCA_030853845.1 Bacteroidota bacterium
TGGCCAAGGGCCTGGCCGCCCACGGTGCTAAAGTGGTGGTAAACTACGCCCACGATGAGGAAGGAGCCAACGCCACCGTCACCGCCATCGAGGCGGCCGGCGGCACGGCCCTGGCCATTCGGGCCGATGTGAGCCATGAAGACCAAGTACAGGCCATGTTCAAGCAGGCCATCAAGTACTTCGGCACCATTCACATTGTGGTGGCCAACTCCGGTATCCAGCAGGATGCCGCCTTTATTGACATGACCCTGGCGCAGTGGCAGAAGGTGATTGACGTGAACCTGACCGGCCAGTTCCTGTCCCTGCGTGAGGCGGCCCGGGAGTTCATCCGGCGCGGCGTGCAGCCCGAAATCAGCAAAGCCGCAGGCAAAATCATCTGCATGAGTTCGGTGCACGAAGTCATTCCTTGGGGCGGGCACGTCAACTACGCGGCCAGCAAGGGCGGCATCATGCAGCTCATGAAAAGCGTGGCCCAGGAGCTGGCCCCGCATAAAATCCGGGCCAACAGCATTGGGCCGGGGGCGATTGCCACGCCCATTAACCTCTCGGCCCGCGACACGCCCGAGGAGGAAAAAGCCCTGCTCACCCTCATCCCCTACAACCGCGTGGGCGACCCCGACGACGTGGGCAACCTCGCCGCCTGGCTCGCTTCGGACGAGGCCGACTACATCACCGGCCAAACCATTTTCATGGATGGCGGCATGACGCTGTACCCCGGCTTCTCGTCGGGCGGCTGAGACGCTGCGCTTAATGAGGAATGAGGAATTGTGCCTCTCGCTCATACCTCATTCCTCATCCCTCATTATCAAAGATGAACTCCGAACAAATCCGCCTCGCCGAGGCTAATGCCGGTACCACACCCTGGCGCAAATTCGGCCCTTACGTGGCCGAGCGGCAGTGGGGCACCGTGCGCGAAGACTACTCGGCCAACGGCGACGCCTGGAACTACACCACCCACGCCCAAGCCCGCAGCCGCGCCTACCGCTGGGGCGAGGAAGCCCTGGCCGGCTTCTGCGACGAGCAGCAACTGCTCTGTTTCGGCCTGGGCCTCTGGAACGGCCAGGATGTGATTTTGAAGGAGCGTTTATTCGGCCTGAGTGGCCCCGAAGGCAACCACGGCGAGGACGTGAAGGAGGTATACTACTACCTCGATGCCACGCCCACGCACTCCTACCAGCGGATGCTCTACAAGTATCCGCAACATGCCTTCCCCTACGAGTGGCTGGTGCAGGAAAACGCCAAGCGCGACCGCATGAAGCCCGAGTTCGAGCTGATGGACACGGCCATCTTTCACGAAAGCCGCTACTTCGACGTGTTTGTGGAATTCGCTAAGGCCGATGCCGAAGATATCCTGATTCAGCTCACCATCGTGAACCGGGGGCCCGACGATACCACGCTGCACCTGCTGCCGCAGCTCTGGTTTCGCAACACCTGGGCCTGGGGCAACGCCAGTTACCGACCGAGTATCAGCGCGACTCCCGACAACCATCTGCAAACCTACCACCAGGACCTGGGCACGTTCACGCTCTACTGCGACGAAGCGCCCGACCTGCTGTTCTGCGAAAACGCGACCAATAACGAGCGTCTCTTCGACGCGCCGTCGGATGAGTTGTACTTCAAGGATGGTATCAACGACTACCTCGTGCTGGGCCAGGCCGGGGCCGTGAATCCCGCCCGCACCGGCACCAAAGCCGCCGCTCACTACGAGCTGAGTCTGGCGCCCGGCGCCACCCGCGTCGTGCGCCTGCGCTTGGCCGCTCCGGGCCTCGCAATGCCCTTTGCCGACTTCGACACTACACTGAAGCTGCGCTTAAGCGAGGCCGACCAGTTCTACCACACGCTGCAGTGCGACCTGCCCGATGCCGACACCCGAATAGTGCAGCGCCAGGCCTGGGCCGGCATGCTCTGGAGCAAGCAGTTTTACTACTACGACGTGCCCCGCTGGCTGGCCGGCGACCCCGCCTTGCCGCCGCCCGCGCCCGAGCGGCTCGACGGCCGCAACGGCACCGGCTGGATGCACCTGAATAATCAGCACATCATCTCGATGCCCGATACCTGGGAATTTCCCTGGTACGCGGCCTGGGACCTGGCCTTCCACTGCCTGCCGCTGGCCCAGCTTGATGTGGAATTCGCGAAAAACCAGCTGCTGCTGCTCTGCCGCGACTGGTACATGCACCCCAACGGCCAGCTGCCGGCCTACGAGTGGAAACTGAGCGACGTGAACCCGCCCGTGCATGCCTATGCCACCTGGCGCGTGTTCAAGATGGACCAGAAGGCCCGAGGCGACGCCGGCGACGTGGCTTTTCTGGAAATCATTTTTCACCGCCTGCTGCTCAACTTCACTTGGTGGGTGAACCGCAAGGACCGCGAGGGTCATAACATCTTCGAGGGCGGCTTTCTGGGCCTGGATAATATCGGCGTATTTGACCGCTCGGCTCCGCTGCCTTTCGGCGGCTACCTGGAGCAGGCCGACGGCACCGCCTGGGTGGCCATGTACGCCCTGAATATGATGCGCATTGCCCTGGAGCTAAGCCAGACCAACCCCGTATACCAGGACCTGGCCAGCAAGTTCTTCGAGCACTTCCTCTACATCGCCGAGGCCATGACTAACATCGGCAACGAGGAAATGAACCTCTGGGACGAGCAGGACCAGTTCTATTACGATGCCCTGAACACCCCCGCCGGCGGCCACGAGCTGATAAAGGTTCGCAGCCTGGTGGGACTCATTCCGCTCTTCGCCGTGGAGGTGCTCGATGGGGAGCAACTGGCCGGCGCGCCGCAGTTTGTGGCCCGTATGAACTGGTTTCTGGAAAACCGGCCGGCCCTGGCGGCGCTGATGTCGCGCTGGCCCGAGCCGGGCAAGGGCGACCGCCACCTACTATCGCTACTGCGCGGCCACCGCATGAAACGGCTGTTGTACAGAATGCTGGATGAGGCTGAATTCCTCTCGCCCTACGGCGTGCGCTCGCTCTCGCGCTGCTACCAGGCCCACCCCTACGTTTTCCGGGGTACTGAAACCCAGTTCACGGTGAACTACGAGCCGGCCGAGTCGCAAACGGCGCTGTTCGGGGGCAACTCCAACTGGCGTGGCCCGGTCTGGATGCCCGCCAACTTCCTCATCATCGAGTCGCTCCAACGATTTCACCACTACTACGGCGATGATTTCAAGGTGGAATATCCTACGCATTCCGGGCAGTACGTCACCATCCTCGACGTGGCCGATGCCATCACCGTGCGCCTCACCAAGCTCTTCCTGCGCGACCCCGACACCGGCCGCCGTGCCTGTTTTGGCGACGACAAGCAGCTGCAAACCGACCCCCATTTCCGCGACTACCTCTGGTTCCACGAGTATTTCCACGGCGACAACGGCCACGGCCTCGGGGCCAGCCACCAAACCGGCTGGACCGGGCTGATTGCCAAGCTACTCCAGCCCCGCAGTGGGTCGTGAGTCAAGTTAAAACGAACGTCATGCCGGGCATTCTGCGTATCGGGCAGCGACCGGGGCACGACGTTTTTTTACCCGCCATTGATACATAAATTCCCCTCACCATGTCCATCCCGCTTCCCTGGCTCGATGCCACCACCGCCATTCGCGACGGCATGGTGCACTGGCCCGACAACGCCCCCGTCCACATCCGCAAAACCCTGAGCATCGCCACCGGCGCGGCCGCCAACGTCACCGAAGTATCGATGAGCGCCCACACGGGTACCCACGTCGATGCCCCCTTGCATTTCACCGCCAACGCCGGCGACAGCACCACCATCGACCTGGCGCGCCTCATGGGCCGGGCCCGCGTTGTTGGCATTGCCGACCCGCACCGCATCAGCCTGGCCGAAGTGCAGCTGCTGGCGATTCAGCCCGGCGACCGGCTCCTGTTCCGTACCCGCCTATCGGACCACGAGTGGAGTACGATGCCGTTCCAGTCCGATTTTGTAGCGCTCGATGCCGACGCGGCCCGCCACCTGCGCGACTGCGGCGTGGTATGCGTGGGCGTCGATTACCTGTCGGTGGGCAATGCCGATACCCATCACACGCTGCTCGATGCCGGCATCGGCGTGATTGAAGGGCTGGCGCTGCAGCACATCGCGCCGGGGGAGTACGAAATGCTCTGCCTGCCCCTAAAAATCGTGGCCAGCGACGGCGCGCCGGCCAGGATATTGCTCCGGCCGCTGCAAGCTCATGAAATTTAGCACGTGGTGCTAGAGTCAACGAGGCCAGCGTGGTTGATTGTCAAACTCATTTATTTTCCCCTTTTCAGAAGCTATGAAAAAAACGCAAATCGGCATCATCGGCCTGGGTAAAATGGGTGCTTCCCTGGCCCGGCAAGCCGCCGAAAAAGGCTATCCCGTCGTCGGAATGGACCTCATGCCCCGTTCCGACCTCGAAGCCCCCAACCTGCAGGTCGTCACCAGCCAGGCCGAGCTGGTGCGGCAGCTGGCGCATCCGCGCAAGGTGTTCATCTACATTCCCGCCGGCGCGGCCGTCGACCAGGTTATCGATGCGCTGGCGGGGCAGCTCGAAGCCGGCGACATCATCGTGGACGGCGGCAATTCCTATTGGGGCGACAGCATCCGGCGGGCCGCCCGCTTAAAGGAGAAGGGCTTGTATTTTCTGGATTGCGGGACCAGCGGCGGCCCCGGGGGTGCCCGCGCGGGGGCATGCTACATGGTGGGCGGCGAGGACGAAGCGGTGAAACAGCTGGAACCGTTTTTTATCGACACCGCCGTGCCCAATGGCTACCTGCACACCGGCCCGGCCGGCAGTGGCCACTACGTGAAGCTGGTGCACAACGGCATCGAGTTTGGCATGCTCCAGGCCATCGGCGAAGGCGTGGATATGCTCACCAGGTATCGCGCCCCGCTTGACATCAGCGCCGTGCTGGCCCTCTGGAACAACGGCTCCGTTATCCGCTCCTGGTTGATTGACCTGATGAAAAAGCAGTTTGATGAGCATCCGAATTTCGATGTGCCATCCTACATCGAAGATACCGGCGAGGTGAACTGGTTGGTGAATGATGCCCTGCACATGGAAGTGCCCATTCCGGTTATCACCCAGGCCGTGATGTCCCTCTTCACCTCCCGCGACGCTAATAAAACCTGGGCCAAAGCCATCGCCATGATGCGCCACGGCTTTGGGGGCCATCCCTTTGGCGAGGACAAGGGCATCCAGCACGAGCGGCAGTTCGGGCGGGTCGGGGACTTCCCGCGCGAAGACTAGCCAGTATTAAATAGGCGTAATTGCTTAATCTGGAGGTTTTAGCGTCTACTCCTTACGAATTGCGATGCGCATCGAGGACGCGAAATTTGAGCCCCCGGCCGCCAGTTCGTGGCGGCGGCCGGGCGGCTGGCTATTCAACCCCCGATGGGCTTAGTTGCTCGTCTCGTCTTTTGGCCGGATGGCAGGGCCGCTGGTGTGGTCCTCGCCGAACTTCTGGTCGTGCATCCGCAGGCCCGCGCCCAGCTCGAAGCTGCCTTCTTCGGTGAAGCCGGGGCCCTGAGCTTGCTCGTTGGCAGTGGTGGTGTTGCCGCCCTGGGGCTCGGTTTCGGAGCCGTCGATGTGCAGGTTCTGGAGCTCGTCTTTCTGGTCACTGCGCTCGGCATAGCCATGAGCCCCCACGCTGCGGTGGGGACCGGGGTGAGGGCCGGCGGGGTCGGGGCCGGCGGGGTGGTCTAGTTCGTGGTTGCGTTGGGCCAGCTGGTAGTCGCGCTGCCGGGCCAGCTCCTCGTTGTAGCCCGCCGGTGTGTTGGTGGGCGGGTTCTGGCTGGGCGCATCAATTGGCTGGTCCTGCTTTTTAAGCGTAGTGCCGTCTTCTTCGGATACTTCGTCGCTGGGTTTCATAGGGGATGGTTGGAGTAGTTACGTATTAAAATTCAATAGTTTGTGTACGCACCCCCCGGCCCGAAGTTTGGCCCGCGGCTGCTGGTGTTGCTTTTCCTTGACGCTCTTTTGCCCCTGCCCTACCCCCGTGAATTTTACCAAGCGCTATTGCCCTACGCCATGCAACGGCGACGCTAAGCAGCCGCACGCCTGATTTCCTCAACCGCGGGCAAAACGGTTTTTGCCTTGACGAAAGTCATCTAATCCGCCAACCGTAATCAGCGCGTTGCCAATTCCGGTTCCGGACCTTTATGCCCGGCCTGCTGCCTGACCCAAAGGGACCAGCAGGGGCTTTCGCAGCATAAAACACCCGCTTTATGGACAAGGATTTGCACGGAAAAACGGCCCTGGTAACCGGGGCGGCTTCGGGTATCGGCCGGGCGGTGGCGCTGCTCTACGGGCAGCACGGGGCCAGGGTCATGGTATCGGATATCGACGAAGAACAAGGCCGGCAGGTGGTGGCGGAGATGCAAGCCGCCGGGGCCGAGGCCCGGTTCTACAAGGCCGACGTAGGCGACCCCGCCCAGTGCCAGCAGTTGGTGCAGGCCACCGTGGCCGCCTTTGGCACGCTCGATATGGCCTGCAACAACGCCGGCATCACCGGCGAGCTGAGCCTGACGGCCGACTACTCGCTCGAAGGCTGGCAGCGCATTATCAACGTGAATCTCAACAGCGTGTTCTTCTGCCTCAAATACGAGCTGGAAGTGATGCTCAAGCAGGGCAGCGGCTCGATTATCAACATGTCATCCATTCTGGGGCAGGTGGGCACGCCCACGCTGGCGGGCTACGTAGCGGCCAAGCACGGCGTGGTGGGCCTCACCCAAACGGCCGCCATTGAATATGCCGCGCAAGACATCCGCATCAACGCGGTGGGTCCCGGCTACATCGACACGCCGCTGCTCAAGGATTTCTCGGCCGAAACCAAGCAGGAGCTGGTGGCACTTCACCCCATCGGCCGTTTGGGCCGGGCTGAGGAAGTGGCCGAGCTGGTCATCTGGCTCAGCTCCGACAAGGCCTCTTTCATCACCGGGGCCTACTACCCCGTCGATGGCGGCTACCTGGCAAAATAATGCCCCCAATTATCCCCATATCCCATGAAAAACACGGAATCCAACCTGCAAACTGCGCTCTCCGAAAACCTGCTGGCCAACCTGCCGGGCCTGAGCGAGAAGCGGGCGAAAAAGCTACAAAAAACCGTAGCCCGCGCCACCAAAAAAATAGCCCGGAAGTTTGCCAAGCTCCTCGCCAAACAGCACAAAGGCGACAAACCAACCGCCCTCAGTACCGTTCCGCCGGTGCCCCGCAAGGCTGCCACCCGCCGCGTGGGCAGCAAGGCGGCCCCGCAGCCAATCACCCGCCCGAAAGCGAAGGTGGCCGCCGCCCAGTGCTAGCCAAGGCCCCTTGCGATGAGTGATTCTTCGGCTTTTCCGGCGCTACCCATCACCACGCTCTTCGTGGACATCGGGGGCGTACTGCTCAGCAAAGGCTGGGGCTCGGACTCGCGGCAGCTGGCCGCTGCCACCTTCGGGCTGGAGGCAGCCGAAATGGAACAGCGGCACCACCTGCTGTTTAGCACCTACGAGCTGGGCCGGCTCAGCCTGGCCGACTACCTCCGGCAGGTGGTTTTCTACCGGCCCCGGACGTTCAGTAAGACTGATTTTCGGGCATTTATGTTTGCTCAGTCGCAGCCCTACTCCGATATGCTGGCACTGATACCGCAGCTCAAAGCCCGCTACCACCTCAAAATTGCCGTGGTCAGCAACGAGGGCCGCGAGCTGAACGCGCACCGCATTCACACCTTCGGGCTGGCCGGATTCGTGGATTTTTTCGTGTCCTCCTCGTTCGTGGGCCTCAGCAAGCCCGACGCTGACATCTTCCGCCTGGCGCTTGACCTAGCGCAGATACCAGCCCAGCAAGTACTGTATCTGGACGACCAGCCCTTTTTCATCGGCATCGCCGCCGGATTGGGCATCAAAGGCATCTGCCACGTCGACTATCCTTCGACTTGCGCCCAGCTGGCCGCTTTTGGCCTGACGCTTTAACCAACCCTCCTCCCGAATGGCCGCTGCTGCTGACCTTATTTTAGTCCTCAACGGCGGCTCATCCAGCATCAAGTTTGCGGTGTACGCTCCTGGCGAAATCCCGCAGCGCCGGCTGCACGGCCACCTCGACCGCATTGGGCTGCCGGGCACCCAACTCACCGTTAGCGCGGGGCCCGAGGCGGGGCCGAATGGGTCGCCCACTACCAGCCCGGCCGCCGCCGCCGACCCGGCCGCCGCCGCCAGTTTCCTGCTCGACTGGCTGGACCACCACGCGGTATTTGCTACCCTAACGGCCGTGGGCCACCGGGTGGTGCACGGCGGCCCGGCGCACCAGGCCCCGGAACTGGTGACCCCCGCGCTGCTGGCCGACCTGCGCCAGCTCACCGCCTTCGACCCCGACCACCTGCCCGGCGAAATCGCCCTGATGGAGGCCGTGCAAGTGCGCCAGCCGCACCTGCGGCAAGTAGCGTGCTTCGACACCGCCTTTCACCAGCACATGCCCCGCGTGGCCCAGCTGCTGCCGCTACCGCGCCGCTTTGCGGCGCAGGGGCTGCGGCGCTACGGGTTTCACGGCCTTTCCTACGCCTACCTGCTGGAGGAGCTGGGCCGGCTGGCGGGGCCGGGCGCGGCGCGGGGCCGGGTGATTCTGGCGCATCTGGGCAGCGGGGCCAGCCTGGCCGCCGTGCTCGGGGGCCAGAGCCAGGACACGAGCATGGGCTTCACGCCCGCCGCCGGCCTGGTGATGGGCACCCGTCCCGGCGACCTCGACCCCGGCGTGGCCGCTTATCTATTGCAATCCGAGCACCTTACCCCTAAACAGTTCAACCACCTTATTAACCACGAAAGCGGCCTGCTGGGCGTATCGGAAACCAGTTCGGACATGCGCGATTTGCTGGCCGCCCAGGCCACCGACGCGCGGGCCGCCGACGCGGTGGAGCTGTTTTGCTACCAGGCCCGCAAGTGGGTGGGGGCCTACGCGGCCGTGCTCGGCGGGCTCGATACGCTGGTGTTTGCCGGGGGCATTGGCGAGCACGCGGCCGAGGTGCGCGCCCGCATCTGCGCCGGGCTAGGGTTTCTGGGCCTGGAGCTCGACGCGGTTCACAACGCCACTCACGCGGCCGTGATTTCCAGCGCCGCCAGCCGCG
>JALYUI010000306.1 GCA_030853845.1 Bacteroidota bacterium
GGGGGGGGGGGGGGGGGGGGGGGGTGGGGGGGGGGGCCACGCCGCTGGTCCCGGATTGGGCGTGTGCGGCGGCCGGGACTCCCTGCTCCTGCTGCGTCTTGCGCGGCAGGAGCAGGGAGTCCCGGCCGCTACTGCCTCATCCTTGCCAAGCCTTGAAAGCGTTTCGGTTTACGAGACTGGGCTTTTAGAAAAGGTCGCGTAGCCGGTTTGCTGCTGCGTTAGCGGTACTTCATTTCTGCTTGAATCGCGGAATTCAGCAGGGCATTCGGAATACTTGCCCGATATATCCTCCTTCCTTAGAGCGCCTCCCAGGTCAGCGGGGTGCCGGGCTTGAGGTTCTGCACGGCTTTGCGGCCCAGCACGGTTTCCCAGTGCCGGGGCCAGAGGCCGTCGCCGGGACGGATGATTTTCAGGTTATCGGTCGTGAATTCTTCGCCCGCGGCAATGGCCTTCGCCACGTAGATGCTGCGCTTGTACATGCGGCTTTTCTGCTCGGCCTCCTGCACGCAAAGCTGCACGGTGCCCAGCGAGAGTTGGGCGCGCTCGGTTTCTTCCACCAGCAGCTTCAGCTCCTGCGGCTCGAGCGAGAAGGCCGCATCGACGCCGCCCTCGGCCCGGCTTAGGGTGAAGTGTTTTTCGATGACGCAGGCCCCGAGGGCCACGGCGGCCACGCTGGTGCCCACGCCCATGGTGTGGTCGCTCAGGCCCACGGGGCAGCCGAAGGTTTCGGCCAGCACCGGAATAGTGCGCAGGTTGGTGTTAGCGGGTGAGGCGGGGTAGGTGCTGGTACATTTCAGCAGCACCAGCTCGCGGCAGCCGGCGGCACGCAGCACCCGCACGGCCTCATCGACCTCGGCCAGCGTAGCCGCGCCGGTACTGATGATGACCGGCTTGCCGGTGGCCGCCACTTTGCGCAGCAGCGGCCAGTGGGCATTTTCGAACGAGGCTATTTTATAAGCCGGCACGTCGAGCGACTCCAGAAAATCCACCGCCGTTTCATCGAAAGGCGTGCTGAAGGCCAGCATCCCGTGCTGCCGGGCGCGGGCAAACAGCTCGGCGTGCCACTCCCAGGGCGTATGCGCTTCCTGGTAGAGCTGGTACAGGTTCTTGCCCTCCCACAGCGAGCGGCCTTCCTCATCGATGGCAAAGCCGGTATCCATCGTAATGGTGTCGGCGGTGTAGGTCTGGAGCTTGAGGGCATCGACGCCGGCGGCAGCAGCGGCATCCACCAGGGCCAGGCCCCGCGCCAGGCTCTGGTTGTGGTTGCCCGACATCTCGGCAATGATAAAAGGCTTGTGGGCGGGGCCAACTTTGCGGCCGCCAATGGTGATTTCAGTCATGGAAGGCAAAGGTAAAGTAGCGTGGACTCTGCGAGTCCGCGCGTGCGAGCGTTTGGATGGTCGCGTCAGCCAGCGGCTTGGAGAAATATAAGTTGCGGTACCAATTATTCACAATACAGGTGCTTTTTGGCGAACTGCGCAGAGGCCCTACGCGCGGACTCGCAGAGTCCACGCTACAGCTCGTCCAGCGACGCAATTGTCCGCGCTGCTTCGTGGGCCGCGTCGGCCTCGAAATGCGCATAGTTGCCCCGCAGAATCCGCACGGTGTTAAACCCCAGTGGCTTGATGCCCACGAAGTCCTTGCGCACGTTGTCGCCCACGTACGTCACATAGAAAGGCGTCACGCCTTCGCGCCGGCAAATGAGTTGAAATACGTGCGGGTCGGGCTTGGCGCGGTGGCGGCCGTAGCGGTTGGTGAGGTAGGCGTGGCGCACCCGGCCGGCCAGCCCCAACGCGGCTACTTTTCGGGCCTGCACTTCCTTGTGCCCGTCGGTCACGATATAGAGTGGCAGGTGGGCGAGGCGGGTTAGGGCGCGCTCCGCATCCGGAAACAGGCTGATTTCCGGCTGGTGCTGGCGGTAGGTGCGCAGGCAGGCAGCCACCAGCGTCTTGCTCCAGCGGCCGTGGCGGCGCAGCACGTTGTCGAACACCTGGCCCCGGCCCTGAGCGGCTTCCTCGGCCACCATGCCCGCCGCTAAAGCTTCGGCCGACTCGCCTAGTAGCGGGCTCAGGAAGGCTGCCACGGCCCGGAAGCCGCTGTGCACGTAGCTCAGCTCGGGGTACAGGGTATCGTCGAGGTCGAAAACAAGGACGCTGCGCTCAACGCTTTGCTTAATGAGGAATGAGGAATGAGGAATGAGGAATTCCGGTGGGGCCAACTCTTCATTCTTCATTCCTCATTCCTCATTAAGTGAAACGTCTTATCCGCCGGCGTGCGCACCTGCCGCAGCGGGGCCGGGGCTGGCACAAACGGAAAATCCTGCAAATCGGTCCCGCCGGCTTCCTGCAAAAACCAGTAGAATGAGTCGACTCCCGCCGCAATGCCCAGGGTGGAGGCCCCGCCGAAGCGGCAGTTGCACTCGATGAAGTGCAGGCCGCCGCCGTCGGTAATCAGGGCTTGGAGGACGAAGGGGCCGTAAAGCCCGAGCTTTTCGACGAGGGGCCGCAGGCGGTCCAGCAGGGCCGCATCGGGCAGCGTGGTGGTGACCTGCGACTCGCCGTGCACCACCACATCGCGGGTGCGGGCCAGCAGGCCGTGCACCCGGCCGGCGCGGTCCACGTAGCCATCCACGCTGATTTCGCGGCCCTGAATAAAGGGCTGAAAAACCGGCTCGCGCAGGCGGTGGGCGTGGGCCAGGGCCGCCGCGTAGGGCAGTTTCAGCCCCAGGCTGAACGAGCCCGCGCCGTGGCGCTCCTTTACCACGAAAGTGGCATCGGGGGCCAGGGGTATGCTTTCGGGGGCCAGGGCATCGAGGCGCAAGCTGGTGGCGATGACGGGCAGCCCGACCTGCTGGCCGAAAACGGCAAACTCGAACTTATCAAGGCAGCGGTGCACAGCTGCGGGCGTGCTTACGAGCACGGCCACGCCGGCCTCGGCCAGGGCGGCCCGGTGCCGCGCCCAGAAGGCTAGTTCGCCGTCGCGGGTCGGGATGAGGTAGGCGATGCCGCGCGCGCGCAGGCCGGCCAGCAGCTCGGGCAGGCCGTCGTCGCGCAGGGCGGGCATGGCCCAGAAGTCGTCGGCCAGCGGGCGGGCCAGGGCCTGCGGGTTCAGGTCGGCCCCGATGACTTTGGTAGCATAGTGCAGCCGCCGGGCCGCCGCCTGCACGGCCCGCAGCAGGGGCGCTTTGCTGGCCAGGCTGGTAATCAGTATATGCCCCCGAAACGCGCCGGTGGGCCGGAAGCAGCTGTGAAATACGGTATCGACCAGCTGCCCGGCCACCTGCACGTGGCGCGGCAGGCGCGCTTCCTCGGCGAAGCCCACGGCCTCCAGCACGGCCGTGAGGTAGGGGCGCACGTCGTAGGCTTCGGTGTTGATTTTCTGGAGACTCAAATCCTCGAAAGCCACCTGCCGCAGCAGGTGCAGGTAGGCGGCAAAGTCGGCCTGAAAAGTGGGGATATGGCCGTTGCGGCCGGTTTCGAGCAGGAATGAAATCTCGGCCCGGCCGGCCGGCCAATCGAAATGGACCAGGCCGCCGTAGCCAATCAGCTCCTCCTCGAGCAGCAGCGAAAACAGCAACTGCGCGGGCTGCTCGGCCTCGAACAGCGGCGTGATTACCTCCTGGAAGTAACGGTCCTGGGCCTCGGCGCTGAGCGGCGCGGCCTGGCGCAGAATGTCGAGCTGCGCGTTGCGCCATTGGCGGATGGCCTCGCGGTCATCGGGGCGAATGGGCAGCAGGCGGTAGCGGCCGTGGCGGTAGTCGTTCAGGCGCAGGACGCGGTAGGCGGGCATGGCGGCGGGTGGGGTAGATAGGGAGATTTTCAGAACGTCATGCTGAACGAAATGAAGCATCTCTACCGCAATAGTAAACCCTGACGATTGGATTACTGCTGCGGTAGAGATGCTTCACTTCGTTCAGCATGACGTTCACCTTAACCTTGTTTCCAATCAACCTCACACAATCAAATAAGAAATCAGCGGGTTGAGCGGGCTGCGCCGCAGGGCGTAGTTGGCCACCCCAAAAACCTCATCAAACGCCAGGGTTTCGCCGGGAAACTCGGGGCAGTTCAGCTCATCAAACGCCACCACGGCCCCTTTGGTGAGGCGGGGCCGGATGGCTTCGAGGCAGGCCTTAGTGGGGGCGTAAATGTCGAAGTCGAAGTAGGCGAAGGCGATGATGGTTTCGGGGTGGTCGCGCAGGTAGCGGGGCACCGTTTCGGTAGCGTCGCCGGCTACCAGCTCAAACTTGCGCTTGTGCGGAATAGGGCTGTCGGCCTCATGCAGGGCCAGGATTTCGGTGAGCTGGCGCTGGTAATCGGCGCTCACACCGTAGTCGCCGGCTTTCACCCGGTCGCCGTCCTTGGCATCGACCGAGGGGAAGCCGCCGAAGGTGTCGAACCCGATGATTTTCCGGTTGTAGTTGAAGGGTTCGTACATGCCGCGCAGGGCGTGCAGCAGCGCCAGGTTCTGACCCCAGCGCACCCCGAATTCCATTGCTACGCCATGCACCGGGAGGATGTGCTGATACAGCTCGGCCATGAACAACAGGCGCGAAAGTGTCTGGCGGTTCAGGTACAGCCCCAGGTTGCTCAGTAGCTCGGTGTTCGGAATGGGCGACTCGCGCAGGCTCTGGGCGAAGTTTTCGCGGCGCAGCTGCTCGGCCGGCAGCGCGCCGCTGAGCACGGAAATGGGGGAGGACATGGGAGGTTTACTTGGGTAGTTGACGGACACAAAGAACGTCATGCTGAACGCAGTGAAGCATCTTTACCGCAGCAGTAATTTGATTACTATCGCTGTAAAGATGCTTCACTGCGTTCAGCATGACGTTCCTTTTTCGTTCTATTCCGGTTGCAAAAACGCCACCAGGCTGCGGCCCAGGCCCACGCCGGCCAGGGCTTCGTAGTAGGTGGCCACGGCGGGCAGCGGGGCGGTGCGCAGCAGGAAGTTGTCCTGCTCCAGGCGCGATTGGTGCGCGCCCCGGCCGGCGCTTTGGTCCAGCACGTAATTGGTGGCGGGGTTGAAGAGGTTGAGGTCGATGGGCTGGTCGCCCAGCAGGCGGGCGGTGTGCCAGCCGGTGGCGGCGGCCAGGTTGCGCAGGCCGGCGGCCCCGAAGTAGGAGAGGTGGTCGGGCAGGGCCACCCAGAAGGGCCGGTCGATATGGCCCTGGGCCAGCAGGTGCCGTTGCAGGGGCGAAAAGTCGTTGGGCACGTCCACCAGCAGCACGCCGCCGGGGCGGGTGAGGGCGTGGCAGCGGCGCAGCAGCTCGGCGGGGTCGAGCACGTGTTCGAGCACGTTGTCGAGCCAGAGCACATCGAACTGCCGGCCTTCGGCTATCAGCTCCTGCAAGCCGTCGTAGAGGTCGCCGGCGCGCAGCCGCCCGCGCAGGCCGGGATGAAACTGCTCCAGGCTGAAGCTGCTGAAATCGAGCCCCAGCACGTCCCAGCCCTGCCGCTGGAAGTAGTCGAGCGCCCAGCCCTCGCCGCAGCCCACGTCGAGAAAGGTGCGGGCGGGCGCGGGCAAGTCGGCAGTTTCTGCTGCCACTGAAGCAGCGGCAGTAGCGGAGGTTTCGGCCAGGCCGGCAACTGTTGCTCCAGGGACTGAAGTATCTGCCGTCGCTTCTGGGTTCAGCAGCTGGGCCAGCACCCAGTGGCGCAGGCGCAGCTTGCCTTCGATGTGCTCGCGCTCGGCGGCGGAGTAGTCGGGCTGGTAGCTGCTGCGGCTTTCCTGGTAGTAGCGCTGGGCG
This sequence comes from Bacteroidota bacterium, assembly GCA_030853845.1. Taxonomy (GTDB): domain Bacteria; phylum Bacteroidota; class Bacteroidia; order Cytophagales; family Hymenobacteraceae; genus Hymenobacter. Next base: position 5,741 of record JALYUI010000306.1, read on the forward strand.
TAGTAGTCGCGCAGCTCGGCGGGCGTGGGCTTGTGGGTGACTTCGTAGTAGCCCAGCGCGTTGAGGTGCACGAGGTCGGCCGGGTTGTGGGGTTCGCTCATGCTCAAGTGGTTTTCTGCTCAATTTCGGCGTTCAGGGCCATTATTTCGGGGTGGCTTTCCAGCAAGGCCAGCAGTTCGGGCACGGCCAACTGGTCGGCGTGGTAGGCTTCAATGAGGCGGCGCAGCACTTCGTAGTCCTGCGGCGTGTCGAGGGTAATGCGGAAGCGACTGAAGTCGCCACCGGGCCATACTTCGTCCACGTTGCGGAGGCGGCCGGCGGTGGCGGGGCTGGTTTTGAAGTAGGGCGTGACGTGCTCGCGCTCGAAGGGCGAGGTGGCGCGCTCGTGGGCTTCGGCGAGCATTGGCATCGAGAAAATCTCGAAATCGAGCCCGCGCGGAAAGCTGCGGATGATGGAATTGGAGCGGAATTCCAGCGGGTCGGCATCGGCCAGGTAGCGGGTCACGGCCGCGCCAATCAGTGGGCCATCCACCAACGGGCAGTCGGAAGTGACGCGCACCACCACGTCGAGGCCGAACTTCACGGCGGTTTCGTAGTAGCGGGCCAGCACGTCGGTTTCGGAGCCGCGGTGGTAGGGGAGGCCGTGGGCTTCGGCGTAGGCGGCCAGGGCATCGTCGGCGGGCTCGGTGGTGGTGGCCAGGTACAGGGGCAGGCCGCTTTGGGCCAGTCGCGCCACGTGGTAGTCGAGCAGGGGGCGGCCGGCCGCCGGCAGCAGCACCTTACCCGGCAGGCGGGTGCTGCCCATGCGCACCTGCGAGATGATTCCGGCCTTTTGCATCAGCCCGCCACTTTTTCGAGCAGGAACATCACGTCCTGGTTGCCCTGCTCGGCCTCGTTGATGTAGGGGTAGAGGTGCTGCTTCACCAGCCGCAGGTTGGGGTAGTTATCGAGAAAAACCTTGGCGAAGTCCGTCTTCCACAGAAAGCCTTCGTTGCCCCGGTAGCGGATGGCCGTGGTGTCGGCTGCGAAATACTCGTAGCCCATGATGTAGCGCTTCGAGCAGCGCACCATCTCGCCCATGATGCGCGGCAAATCCGCGGGCGCAATGTGGATGAGCACGCCATTGGTGCACACCAAATCGAAGTAGTTGTCCTTGAAAGGCAAGTCGAAGCCGCTGCCCTGCAAAATATTCACGCCGCGCACGAAGTCGCGGGCCTTTTCCACGGCGTAGGGCTGCAATTCGATGCCATACAGGTTGGTGAAACCCATGGCCTGCAAGCCCACCAGCTGCATCCCGGTGTTGCAGCCCACTTCCAGAATGCTGGCCTCGCGGGGCAGCTCGCCGATAAACCCGGCGTTCATTTCCAGCTTAGTGTGGCCGTAGATGCCCCGGTAAAACTCGTTCCACTCATCGAGCGGGCGGGAGTTGCGGTCAGTGTATTCGCGGCCGAAGTCGCCGGCCCAGAAGTCTTCTTGTTGAGTGTGCTGCAAGGGTAAAGGAATTGATAGGGTAAAAGAACGTCATGCAGAGCGCAGCGAAGCATCTGGCCTCGGGTAGCTAATCAATGGCATTGCAACGATTAAGTCACTACCACACGCGAGATGCTTCGCTGCGCTCTGCATGACGTTTAGCTAGCGCTGGCTTTCGTTTAAAAACTCACTAATGCACGCCACCACATACGCCTGCTCCTCGTCGGTGAGCGTCGGGAAAAGCGGGATGCTGAGGCAGTGCGCGTAATAGTCCTCGGCCAGCGGGAAGTCGCCTTCGCGCCAGCCCAGGCCCTCGTAGTAGGGCATGCGATGCACCGGGATGTAGTGTACCTGGGCGAATATCTGCCGGGTTTTGAGGAAGTCGTAGAGGCCCTTGCGGTCGGCTACCTGAATGACGTAGAGGTGGTAGGCGTGGCCGGGGCGGCCCGGGGCCAGCACGGTAACGCCGGGCACCTGGGCAAAGGCCCTATCGTACTGGGCGGCCAGCTGGCGACGGCGGGCCAGGCCCTCGTCGGCGCGGGCGAGCTGGCTCAGGCCCAGGGCGCAGTTCAGGTCGGGCAGGCGGTAGTTGAAGCCCAGCTCCTGCATTTCCATGTACCAGCCGCCGTCGGGGGCGCGCTCCAGCTCGGCCGGGTCGCGGGTGATGCCGTGGGTGCGCAGGCGCAGCAGGTGGCGGTACAGGGCCTCGTTGTTGGTGGTAATCATGCCGCCCTCGCCGCTGGCAATGTGCTTCACGGGGTGGAAGCTGAAGATGGCCAGGTCGGCGAAGCGGCCGTTGCCACAGCGCTGCTCCTGGCCCTGCGAGTCGATGAAAAAGCCGCCCGGCGCGTGGCAGGAATCCTCAATAATCCAGAGGCCGAACTCGTCGGCCAGCTGGCGGGCCTGCTCCAGGTTCACCGCCAATCCGGCAAAATCGACGGGAATCAGGCCGGTGAAGTGGCCTTTCGGGTGGGCTTCGAGCAGGGCGCGCACCTTGGCCAAATCAATAAGCCCGGTGGCGGGGTCGATGTCGGCAAACTGCACCTCGCCGCCGCAGTAGCGCACGCAGTTGGCCGAGGCCGCAAACGTGAGCGGCGTGGTGATGACGCGCTGGCCGGCCTGCACGTTCAGGGCCAGGGCGCACAGGTGCAGGGCGGCCGTGCCGTTGCTCACGGCCACCGCGTAGCGTGCCCCGACATAGGCGGCAAACTGCTGCTCGAACTCGGCCACGGTAGGACCCTGGGTGAGGTAATCGCCGCGCAGCGAAGCTACCACGGCGGCCACGTCGGCTTCGCTGATAAACTGGCGGCCGTAAGGCAGGGGGCGGGTAGGTATGAAGGTGGGGGCGGGCATGGGTGGGCAAAGTTAAAGCCATTTACGTTGGAGAGTGCAAAAGCCTAAGCGTAGGTTTGTTCTCAGATAAGGGGGAGAATAAGCCGATATCCTGACGAATGATGCGTAATTTTTTATCGGTGGGCTTGTGCTCCTACTCTGTGGGCTGGTGCAACCTTGTATTGGTCAGCGCGAGTTTACTAATTGGTATTTCGGGGACCAGGCAGTTCTGCATTTTCCACCTATTGGCTCACCAGTAGCAGGGGCTGGCAGCGCAATGAGTACCGAAGGCAGCGCCAGCATCTTGGATGGCAGCGGGCAATTGCTTTTTTACACGAACGGCGATACCATTTAGAACCGCAATAACCTGGTTATGCGGCCAATGTGAGCCAAACC
>JALYUI010000350.1 GCA_030853845.1 Bacteroidota bacterium
GCGAAGGGTCGCGTCTCTACACCATTCTCGCAACCCAATTCGTGACGAGTATAACTTGTCTGAACGTCATGCTCCATCTGACGTTTAGACGTCGGTCTACCAGAGCCGAATATCCGTCATGCCCGCCGGGATGGGCGGCAGGTTGCTGAAGCCGAGCACGCACCAGTCGGCTTCGATGCCGAAGTTGCCTCCTTGCAGCACGTAGCTCACCCAGCGGGTAATGGTGCGGCCGGTGTGGTCGTTGGCCTCGGGGTCGAACTCCCGTAGCAGCAGCAAATCGCCCACCTGGAAATCTTCGTGGTTGCGGCGCACGTCGAAGGGCTTCGAGCCCGCCCGCACGGCCGCGAAGCAGTCGGGCCACAGCGGCAGCTCGTGGGTGTGCAGGTGGGTAGGGTCGGAGGCATGAAACTGGGGCGCGAAAGTCTCAGCAGTCGGAGTCAGGGACGTAGTCATCGGGATGGGAGGCTAAATAAGGGATGCTGCTTCGGGCCGGCTGGCCGGGAGCGCGCCCGTTGCGATAAGGGGCGGAATTTTATCAAGATAATGAATAATGCCGGGCCAGGAGGCGGCAACAAGAAGGAAATCAGCGCGGTTCCAGCAATTGGCGTGCAGCTCTCTCCCTAACCGGCGCGGCGCGGCCCTACTGGTCCGGGGTGGCAAAACCCGCTGCCTGGTAATTTCAAACGTTTGGGGAAGGGGCGCGGCGCGTAAATTCCGGCCACCTTTCGCCGCCCGAATTGTCCTTTTGTAAATTCATACTTTTTCGCTCTCCTGCTCATGCGCTTTCAGTACCTGTTGTCCTCATTGCTGTTACTGTTACTGTTACTGTTGCTGTTGCTGGCCGGCCGGCCCGCCGCTGCCCAGATGTATTCCCGCACCGACCCATTTGCCCACACCTTCAGCATCGTGGCCCGCGACCCGGCCACCGGCGAAATGGCCGTAGCCGTGCAAAGCCACTGGTTTTCGGTGGGCACCTCGGTGAGCTGGGCCGAAGCCGGCGTGGGCGCGGTGGCCACGCAGTCGTTCACCAACAAATCCTTCGGCCTGCGCGGCCTGGCCCTGCTCAAGAGCGGCAAAACGGCCCAGCAGGCCCTGGATGAGCTGCTAAGCAACGACGAAGGCCGCGACGTGCGCCAGGTCGCCATACTCGACAACCAAGGCCGCGTGGCCACCCACACCGGCAAAAAGTGCGTGGATATGGCCGGGCACCAGCAGGGCAAGCAGTTTTCGGTGCAGGCCAACATGATGCTCTCGGACAAAGTGTGGCCCGCTATGGCCGCCGCCTACGAAGCCAACGCCAAGCTACCCCTGGCCGAGCGCGTGCTGGCCGCCCTCGATGCCGCCCAGGCGGCCGGCGGCGACATTCGCGGCCGGCAGTCGGCGGCGTTGCTGGTGGTGCGCGGCACTGCCACCGAAGGCCCCTGGGCCGACCGCCTCATCGACCTGCGCGTGGACGACAGCGCCGCGCCCCTGCCCGAGCTGCACCGCCTGCTTAGCCTCACCCGTGCCTACGACCACATGAACGCCGGCGACCTGGCCGTGGAAAAAAACGACATGCCGAAAGCCATCCAGGAGTATCAGGCCGCCGAAAAAATGTTTCCCCAAAACCTGGAAATGAAGTATTGGCACGCCATTACGCTCGCCAACAAGCAGCAGGTGCCCGCCGCGCTGGCCCTGTTGCGCCCCATTTTCAAGCAGGAGCCCAACTGGCGCACCCTCACCCAGCGCCTGCCCAAAGTAGGCCTGCTCACGGTGAGCGCCGCCGAGCTGAAGCAGATTCTGGCGCTGTAAGGGCGGTAGCACGAGAATCTGCTTCCGCAAGACGTTCTGGGTCGTGCGGGCCGCGTCCCCGAAACTTTCCCGCGCGCCCAATGCTTTAAGCCTTCGTACTTTTGCAGCCCCACGCGGCCCCGCCGCTTTTAAATAATACCTACGACAATGGCAGTTTATCCCGAATACATGGTGGCCCCCATCCGCCAGGACCTCACCGAAGTTGGTTTCGAGCAGCTGATGACGCCCGAGGAGGTTGATTCCGCCCTCGCCTCAAACGAAGGCACCGTGCTGGTGGCCGTGAACTCGGTGTGCGGCTGCGCCGCCGCCAAAGCCCGCCCCGCCCTGAAAATGGCCCTGGCCAGCGCCGACAAAAAGCCCGGCAAGCTCGTGACCGTTTTCGCCGGCATGGAAACCGACGCGGTGGCCAAGATGCGCGAGCACCTGCTCCCGTACCCGCCCTCGTCGCCCTGCATCGCCCTGTTCAAAGACGGCGAGCTGGTGCACATGATTGAGCGCTACCACATTGAAGGCTCCGATGCCATGCGCATCGTGAACAACCTGCAAGGCGCGTTCGAAGAGTACTGCTAGGTTTTACTGATGGTTAATGGTCAGTAATTATTGATTAATAACAGACCAGTAGCCAGCCAATAATTCCCGATTCGAAAATGGTCGTTCCGCTGGCGGGGCGGCCATTTCTCTTTTGGGGCTGGCCAGCTGCCAAAACCCTTCTGAGCGTCACACTGAACGCGGGGAAGCCTGACGTTCAGATGGTATCCTGGTGCGCCCCTAGCGCGATACCACCTTGAACTCGGTGCGGCGGTTGAGCAGCCGGCCGGCGTCGGTGTCGTTGTAGGGCACGGTAGCGCCGTAACCAGTGGCAGTAAGGCGCTCGGCTTTGATTTTGTGGGCCACCAGCCAGGCCATGATGGCCTGCACCCGGCGCTGGCTCAGCTCCTTGTTCTGGTCGGGGGTGGCGGCTTCGTCGGTGTGGCCGGCCAGGTGCAGCTTCAGGCGCGAATGGTCGCTCAGCAGCTGGGCCAGACGAGTCAGCTCGGGGGTGCTTTCGGGACGCAGCACGGCCTGGCCGGGGTCGAAGAACACGTTGTGCAGCACGATGTTGGAGCCGGCCTCCATCTTTTGCAGCCGCACATCGTGCCGGGCTTCGGTGTAGCCCGCATCGGCGGGCTGGTTCACGTTGTCGAAGTAGCTCAGGAAATCCTCGTTTTGCACCACCAGGGCGTAGTTGGTGCCCGAGGGCAGCGGCACCAGGTAGCGGCCGTTGGGCGTGGTCTGAAACGTGGCAATGGTCTGCCCGTTGGCATTGTTCACCACGTCGAGCTTCGCCGATACCGGCTGCTGGTTGCTGATGTTGGTGACCACGCCCCGCAGCAGCGTCACGTTGGGCGTCACGACGGGCACCACCAGCACCGGCTTGGATTCGCGCATCAGGCGCTTCTGCTCGCTCAGCAGGCGGTCGTCCTGGTCGAGCTGGGGCTGCTTGTCGGCTCCCAGAAACGTGACGCGGTACAGGTCGAGTCCGCCAGTGCCGCCGGGCCGGTCGCTGGCGAAATAGCCGTAGCGCCCCGAGGCCGTGGTCACGAAATACAGGTCGTCGTTGGGCGTGTTAATGGGCCAGCCCAGGTTTTCAGGCTCGCTCCACTTCCCGTTCTCATACACCGACTTGAAGATGTCGAACCCGCCCATGGTGCCGTGGCCCTGCGAAGAGAATATCAGGGTCTTGCCATCGGGCTCCATAAATACGCCCTCCTCATCGTAAGGCGTGTTGATGACCGAGCCCAGGTTCACGGGTGGGTTTTTGCCGTCGATTTCGGCCTTGTAGATGTCGCGCCCGCCCAGGCTGCCCTCGGGCTTGTCGCTCACGAAGTACACGTAGCGCCCATCGGGCGAGAACGTGGCCGAGGTTTCGCGGTATTTGGTGTTGATGTGCGAGCCCAGGGCGTGGGGCTTGGTCCAGCCGCCGGGCGCAATGTGGGCCTCGCTCAGGTCACCGTCCTCGCCGTCGGCGTGCAGCAGCAGGCGCTGCCCATCGGCCGATACGGCCACGGCCACGTCGGCCCCGTTCGAGTTCACGGGCGCGTTCAGGGTGCGGGCGGGGCCCCAGTCCTGGTCGGTGCGGGTGGCGTGGTACACATCGGGCACGAAGCCGTGGCCCCCGGCATCCTTGGCCCCGCCCAGCCCGCCCGCCCGGTGCGAGGTCAGAAACAGGCCCGATTCGTCGGCCGTCACCAGCGGGTTGCGCTCGTCTTCGGGCGAGTTCACCGTGGGTCCCAGGTTGTCGATAAACACGCGCAGCGGGTGCTGCGACAGGCGCTGGCCGGCCTTGCACTCGCTCAGGCGGCGGCCCACTTCGGCGCTCACGGCATCGAGGGTGGGCTGGCCCTTCTTCACCGGGCCGGTGGCCACGGGCTTGGCTTTTTCGAATTCTCTCAGCGCGTCGGCCCAACGGGCGTTCAGCTGGTAGGCACTGCCCAAAAGGTAGTGGGCGCGGGGCGCGGTGGGGCCGGTTTCCAGCTCGGCGGCCTTTTGCAGGTAGGGCAGCGCGCTTTCCTTATCACCCATACTCAGGTAGCAGTCGCCGATTTCCAGGTTCAGGGCACCGTTGCCGGGGTTGATTTTCTGAGCCTCCAGGAAGTGCGGCAGGGCTGCCGCGTAGCGCGGCGGCTTGGCCTTGTATTCATTTTCGCCATCCTTGATGGCATGCTGCGCGATTTTCAGCAGCTCCTTGTTGGGAATACGGGCCGAGGTGAAGGGCACACTCTGCGCCCGGGCCGGAGCCAGCGCGGCCCCCAGCAGGGTAATCAGCAACGAATAGCGGTAAAAAGAAGTCATAACAAATGCAGAAATCGGGTGGATGTTCTAATCGGCCGTCATGCCGAGCGCCGTTCGCGGGGGTTAATAGCCACACTCGCTGGTCAGGCTGACAGAATCAGGGCTTGGAATCGGGGGCCGGAGCTGTTTCGGCCCCCGTTCCCGCGTCGGCGGTGGCGGTGGCGGTGGCGGCGACCGGCGCGGGCGGCCCGCAGCCCGCCAGTGTGGCGTAGCTGGTACCGGCCGCGAGGCCCAGCCGGGCAGCCTGCTGCCAGTCGCGGCAGGCCTCGTCGGGCCGGCGCAGCATTTCGCGGGCCTGGCCCCGGTTCAGCCAGGCTTCGGCGTACTTGGCGTTCACGGCAATGGCCTGGGTGGCGTCGGCTTCGGCCTTTTCGTAGTTTTCGAGCTTGAGGTAGGCGGCGGCGCGGCTGTTCCAGGCTAGGGCGTAGTCGGGATTCAGCTTCAGCGACTGGCTGAAATCGGTTACCGCGCCCGGGTAGTCCTGGCTCTCGTAGCGGGCGCGGCCCCGGTTGTGGTAGGCCAGCGCATCGTCGGGGCGGGCGCGCAGATACTGGTCGTAGTCTTTCATGGCCTGGGGCAGCTGGCCGGCGCGGCGCTCGGCGGTGGCCCGGTTCAGCAGGGCCGAGAGCAGCGTGGGTTGCAGGGCCAGGGCCGTGGTGTAGTCCAGGATAGCCTCGGGGTAGTTGCCAAGCTGCTGGTTGACGGCCGCCCGCTCGTGGTAGGCGGCGGCATTTTTGCGGTCGGCCTTCACCGCCCCGTCGAAGTCGTCGCGTGCGGCCTGGTATTCGGCCCGCCAGAAGCGCATCAGCCCGCGCCGGTACCAGGCTTTGGCATAGTGGCTACCGCCCTTCATGGCTTCGGAGTAGTCTTTCTCGGCCAGTGCCATCTCATTTTTAGCCTCGTGCACTTCGGCGCGGCCCAGGTAGCTGCCGTAGTCGTTGGGCACCAGCTCAATGGCCTGGTCGTAGTCAGTCAAGGCAAGGTCATACTCCTGGAGTTCCAGGTAGGTAGCGGCCCGGCTGGCGTAGGGCGGCGTGTAGTCGGGCTTAGCCGTAATGGCCTCGGTGAAGCTGACCACGGCCGCCTTGAAATCCTTGCTCTGCACGTTGGCAAGGCCGGTTTTGTAAGCTTGCTCGGCAATTTCGGCCGGCGTGAGCACCTTCACGGTATCGGCCGCCGCTATGGTGCGGACTGTATCGGCGGCGTTAATGGCGGTGGGCACTGCAGGGGCCGCCGGGGCTTTAGCCGGCAGGGCAGCGGCTTTAGCCGGGGCGAGCGCTGCCGGTTTGGGCGTCGTGGGCGGCTTCGTCTGGGCCTCCGCCACGTGGGGGGCAATGCTGGCTAGCAGCAGGGCGAAAATCAGTAAGTAGCGTAGCACGTTTTGCAGAAAATAAATGAGTGAAGCAAGAATAGATTGGCGAAGATATCGAATTGTTGGCCAAATAAAAACACCGGCGCCCCCCGATGGCACCTGCTGCTTTTCAATTCATTAAGTCGGAATTTGAATCGTTTTTGGATTGCCACTCTTATCCCGCCTGAGCGTAAGCCCCAGCCGGCCCCGCCAGCGCATAAAAAAAAGCCCCGCCGGTTTCGGCGGGGCGTGCATTACTGGAAGAAACAAAGATGGCCGGCCGGCCCTAATTGGCTACCTCACTCAGAAATTTAATGCGCACCAGGCGCAGCTCCTCTTCGCTGAAGTCGTCGCCCAGCTCCTTCAGGGCAGTGGCAATATTGTCGGTGCTGGCCTTCATGAAGTAATCGAAAATCTCGTCCTGCACTTCTTCTTCCACCATCTCTTCAAGGTAGTAGTCAATGTTGAGGCGGGTGCCCGAGTAGCAGATGTGCTCGATTTCTTCCATCAGCTCGCCCATCGAAATGCCCTTCGAGGAAGCAATGTCCTCCAGCATCATCTTCTTGTCAATCTGCTGAATGACGTAAATCTTAATTTTGGAACGGTTCACGGCCGACTTCACCACCACGTCCTCGGCGGTTTCGATGTCGTTGTCTTCCACATATTTCTTGATGGCGGCCACGAAGGGCACGCCAAACTTCTGGGCCTTGCCCTGGCCCACGCCCGACACGTGCGTGAGGTCGTGCAAGGTGGTGGGGTAGGTAGTGGCCATTTCCTTCAGGCTGGGGTCCTGGAAGAGGACGTAGGGCGGCAGGTTTTTCTGCCTGGCTACCTGCTTGCGCAACTCTTTCAGCTGGATGAACAGGGCTTCGTCGTGGCCGGCAGCTTGCTGCACTTCCTCCTTTTCCTCGTCGGCCTTCTGCTCCTCGTCGAAATTATGGTCTTTGGTGAGGGTGATGGGGTGCGGGCTCTCGATGAAGTCCATGCCCTTGTCGGTGATGCGCACCAGGCCCAGGCTGTCGATGTCCTTTTCGAGGAAGCCGTTCAGCAGGCACTGGCGCAGCACCGAGTGCCAGAACTGCGCGTCGCCCAGCACCTTGCCCTGCCCGTAGATGGGCAGCGCGTTGTGGGCGTAGCTCTCGATGTGCGGATTGCTCAGCCCTAGCAGCACCTGCCCGGCGTGGTTCAGGTTGAAGCGGGCTTCGGTCTGCACCACGGCGCGCAGGGCCAGGCCCACGGCTTCCTCGCCCTCGAACCGCTCCTTGGGGTGGCGGCAGTTGTCGCAGAAGCCGCAGTCGGTATCCAGCTGCTCGCCGAAATAGTGCAGCAGCTGTCGGCGGCGGCACACGGCGCTTTCGGCGTAGTTGGTCATCTCGGCCAGCAGCTGGTGGGCGTTGTCGCGCTCGGTCACGGGCTTGTCCTTGCTGAATTTTTCCAGCTTGAGAATATCGTCGTAGCTGTAGAACATCAGGCAGTTGCCTTCCAGGCCGTCGCGGCCGCCGCGGCCGGTTTCCTGGTAGTAGCCCTCGATGGATTTGGGCGCGTCGAAGTGAATCACGAAGCGCACATCGGGCTTGTCGATGCCCATGCCGAAGGCGATGGTAGCCACAATTACGTCGCACTCCTCGTTGAGGAAAGCATCCTGGTTATCGATGCGCACCTGCTGGTCGAGGCCGGCGTGGTAGGGGCGGGCGCGCACGTCGTTCACGCGCAGCAGCTCGGCAATTTCCTCCACTTTCTTGCGGCTGAGGCAGTAGATGATGCCGGCCTTGCCCTTGTGCTGCTTCACGTACTGAATCAGCTGCTTTTTGGTGTTATGCTTGGCGCGCACCTCGTAGTAGAGGTTGGTGCGGTTGAAGCTGGTTTTGAACACCGAAGCATCATCCATCTGCAGGTTCTTCTGGATGTCCAGCTGCACTTTGGGCGTGGCCGTGGCCGTGAGGGCAATAATGGGCACGTTGCCGCCCAGGTTGTCGATGATGCCGCGAATCTTGCGGTACTCGGGCCGGAAATCGTGGCCCCACTCCGAGATGCAGTGGGCCTCGTCGATGGCCACGAAGCTGATGGTGGATTTCAGCAGGAAGTCGATAGTTTCGTCCTTGGTCAGGCTTTCGGGGGCCACGTAGAGCAGCCGCACCTCGCCGCTCATCACCTCTTTCTGCACCCGCTTCATTTCGGTTTTGGTCAGGGTCGAATTATACACCCGGGCGTTGATGCCGAAGGCCCCGAGCTGGTCGACCTGGTTTTTTATCAGGGCGATGAGGGGCGAAATGACGATGGCCGTGCCCGGTACCACCAGGGCCGGCAGCTGGTAGCACAGGCTCTTGCCCGCGCCGGTGGGCATAATCACGAAGGTGTTGTGCCCGGCCAGCACGTTCTGGATAACAGCCTCTTGGGTGCCCCGAAACTGGCCGTACCCAAATACTTCCTTGAGCGTATGTTTCAGTTGAGCCGTCAGGACCGGGGCTTCTTGCAGGACAGTGGAAGACATGCGGATAGTGTTCTGGTGAAATTAGAACCGGTGCGCGGTTCATAACGAAGATAAGCGATTTCACATATTACCAGCATGAAAAACCCGCTTTTTCGTGAATTGTGGAAAACAATTTATTCATATTGTAACCTCGCCCCCGGCCCCGTACCGCAGCTTCGGCCTGCGGCCGCAACAGTTATTGCTACAACACTAAAGCAATGGTGCCGATGCGGCTGCCAGCGGCTGCGACGCGGCAAACAGTTGCTCACCGGCCCAAATCGGCCAGCGCGGTACCGAGCGGCCGGGTTTTCGCGCCAGCCGTCGGCTTAGCTTCTGTCCCCCAATTTTGCAAAATCAATTCTCCGCCCGCTCATGTCCGTATCTGCTGTTTCTAATGATGCCACCGCCGCGCCCTTCCCGGCCGCCGACGTGCTGGCCATTGCCCGCCAGGTGCTGCATGAGGAAGCCGATGCCGTGCGCGCCGTGGCCGATGCCCTGGCCGCCACGCCCGACTTTGGGCAGTGCGTGCAGGCCATTCTGCAGCTGCGGGGCCGGGTGGTCGTCACGGGCATCGGCAAGAGCGCGCACATCGCGGGCAAGATGGTGGCCACCTTCAACAGCACCGGCACGCCGGCCCTGTTCATGCACGCGGCCGATGCCATTCACGGCGACCTGGGCATGATTCAGCCGGGCGACTTCGTCATCGCCATCAGCAAGAGCGGCGACACGCCCGAGATTAAGGTGCTGGTGCCGCTGCTGCGTCGCAAGGGCGTGCCGCTGGCCGCCCTAGTCAGCAACGCCGACTCCTACCTGGCCCGGCAGGCCACTTTCGTGCTGCACGCCCCCGTAACGAAGGAAGCCTGCCCCAACAACCTGGCGCCCACCACCAGCACGACCGCCGCCCTGGCCC
>JALYUI010000355.1 GCA_030853845.1 Bacteroidota bacterium
GCATGAGCAACGGCCCGTCTTCGGTTTCGCGGGCGTATTCTTCCAACTCGAAAAGGTTGGCCATGCGCTTAATTAATGGGTCGCGGATGCCGGCGCTCCGGCCATTGTAGAGGCTCAGCACGTCGAACAAGCTGCCCCCCGTGTCGGCGTAGGTATAGGAATTCAGGTTGCCCTCGAAGTACAGCCGTTGCACGTCGCTGTTGTGATGGGTCAAATACTCAATCGCCTTGGCCAGCAAGTTGATGTTGGTGCGACTGATGACGGCTTTACTAACTGGCTCGTTGGTACCGCCTCCGTGACCGCTGAGGGGAAAGGGCAGTTCCGCGCCGAGTTGATTTTTCCAGGTTAGCACTTGGGTAGCTAATTCGGCCACCGGTGCGCCAAACCGGAAGCTGGTACTGAGCTGGAAAGTTGTAAAATCGCTTTTTTCCAGCGCGTTAACCGCGTGACGCCACCCGTAAATCTGTTGGTGCGTGTCGCCGACAATAACCTTGGTGGCCTCTTGATGCAAGAAGAAATCCAGCATTGCCCCGGAAGCATCTTGTCCCTCGTCAAACAGAATGTAGTCGAACGCTAGCTTGGGTTTGTCCAGCTGGAATCTTTTCAAGTAAAAATCATGGCTGATAGGTACCTCCCCCGCGTTCATACGCTTTAGCAACAGCCGGCAGCTGCGTTCGATGAGGGCATAATGGGTCCGCACAAATGCTTGTGCTTTGGGGTCTGCTACCGTGTCCAGGTAGTTTAGCTCCTGCACCCGGTCCTTGCTGCTATTGCAGAAGTAGGTGAGAAACTTTCCTACGTGGTTTGCCAACACGTATTCGGCATGAGCTTTGGCATCGACCATCTTCGGTAGCCTCAGCAGCTCGGCCAGTTCGTAGGGCTTGTAACCACCGTTCTCGTGGAGTTGGTAGCCCGAGTGTTTCATTACGTGGCGGTAAGCCAGTGAGTGCGCCGTTTCCACCTGCACGTTGTGTAGCCCTTGCTGCGCGAACTTGCGAATGGCTTCTTGTCGTACACTCTTATTGAATGCTAGGTAGAGAATACGCGCATCCGCTGGCCGCGACCGCGCATAGGCCACCACAGTCGTGGTTTTGCCCGACCCTGCTACCGCATTGATTTTAATGTCGCCCGTCGAGGCAATAATGGCTTCCTGCTCAGGGGTAAACTGCATGGTATTTCTGCTAAAAATAGGCTCAATTCAATTATATAAGCGTAAATAGCTCCTGGAGTAACACTGATAACATTGGTAATACTAATAACACCGGTAACATAATTAATTGACGGCAGGAGGCTTCGCCGCTGTAAGCTGGTAGTTTAATGATTTGCCATGCTGGCCCCGCATAAAATCAAAGAATGCTGTTAGGTCATCCGTAACGCGGCTTTCTTCCAGCGCCGCGAAATACGCCTGCCGGTCCTCGCGGAATATGATGGTCAGGGGCTGGTCGTAGTAGCGCTGCACGTAGTTCATCAGCAGCCGGGAGGTGCGCCCGTTGCCGTCGTTGAAGGGATGAATGCTGACTAGGCGCTGATGGGCCTCAAAGGCCAACTCTAGTTGCTCGCGCAGCGTGGTGGCCACCGTCATCCGCTCGCGCAACTCGCCGGTGAGGGTAGCCACCAGGGCCGGCACCTTTTGGGCGTTCGGGAAGGAGCTGGCCCCAACGATGAACACGTTGCCCCGGCGCAGGTCGCCCTGCGTGGGGTCCACTGTGCCCAGGGCCGTGTTAGTGGGCCGGCCGGTTGACTGCATTACGGCCGCCGCCAGCTCGCGCAGCAAGGCCGGGCCGGGAAGCTGCCGCGCATCCGCTCGCTGCAAGGCCAGGTCCAGGGCGCGGGCGTGGTCGCCCAGCATGTCGTAGCCGGCCAGTGGCTTGCCCGGTCCCAGGGTGGGGGCTGCCCCAAGCAGAAAATCAAACGCTTCCAGTACCGTCACGCGAGAGCCCTCAATCATGGTCGAGTGCGCCGACACCATGACCTGACTGAGCTGCTGGCTCGTCTGCTGCCGCTCGGCTGGTAGCTGCTGCACCTGGTAGGTCAGCTGCTCAATTTCCTCCCACGTCATGCCGCGTGGCGGAGCGTGGCCGCCCGTAGCGCGGCCACGTCCACGGTGGCCAGGGGCAGGGGCGCGGTCAGTCCCGCGCCGTAAATTAGGTCCGCCGCCCACGCCGCCAAGTCGGCCGCATAAATCATGCGCCGGCCGGCCTCGTCCTGGTACTCCGTTTTGCCCACCATAAATGCCTCCAGGCCCGGCCGCAGAGCCGCCGGCACGTCAGCCAGCGCCTGGTCAGCCAACGACGGATTAAGGAGCCCGTTCAGGTAGTCCCGGAGGGCCTGGTAAGCATCTTGGCTGGAAGAAGTCATGAGAATCAAGTAAGGCAGGCCGCACAGGCAGCAACCAAAAGTAACGATTCCAGCCCGATTTTACCCTGTTGCCATCTTGCTTTGGCTAAGTAACATGAGTAATACAGGTAATATGAGTAACATACGTAACACTGGTAATGCTAAATGGCGGGTAAAGAGTTGACCAGTCGGCTAGAGTAGCAGTTGAGCACTCGCGTCCGCAGCTGGTGGCAGCATGGGTAGGGCTTGGGATTTAATCGTAAAGGCGAGGTAGAAAACAGCCCGCCCGTGTTTTTCTAAGTGGCAGTCAATCCGCAGGTCGGTGGTGGCGTTAATCTGCTCGATAGCCGATTCTAATACGTGCCTGCGAAAAGACGTGAAGCCCCGCTGTTTTTCGTGTCCCTGCTCATCCAATAGGCCCAGAATCTGCTTAAAGTCAGGCATGGTGAAAGTGGGCGTGCGACCCTTGGCTTTGTAGCGGCAGCACAGCGCATAAATCCGCTTGGTGTGCTTGCTCGAAAGCTGTAAAAGCGCCCGCAAACTGGTGGCGGGAATTACGTCGCGCAGTTCGAGTAGGTATGGGATGCCGGTTCGGGCGAGTTTGATTTGCAGCAGGCCCTGTCCCGGCACGGAACGAACCCGGTCGAAAAGGCGCAGCGGCCGGTACTGCTCCTGCTTGCCCCGGATGGTCAGCGGTTGAGCTACCAGCGCCGTGGCTGCAGCCGTCACGTAGTTGTAATTATGCTTTTTGCCAGCCGCCGCGGAAAAGCCGCCAAGCCACAGCTCCACCGGGCGGGCGGCGGCCACTTCTTCCAGCGTGGAGAGTAGGTAAAACAAGAGGTCGAGTTGTAAGCCACTGTAGGCAAAGCGGGCCGTGGTTAGGTCGGGTAGCCAGGTGGCAGGGAGTACGCGGGGCGGAGCGGAAGCACGCCGGGCCGCGGGCCGCTGCAGGGAATGACGGGGCATGAGACGGGTGGGGAACAGCGGTTAGCGAAAATGCGGAGGTGGGCCAGTTTCAGAAAATTACTGTTTTTCAAATAGATAACTAAATACTGGTAACATCAGTAATATTAGTAACAACGGTAACACCGGTAACACAAGTAACACAAGTAACAGGGGTACGATAAGTAACACCGGTAACACGCCGGTGTGTATGTTTGCGGCATGAGCAAAATACTCGCGTTTACCAACCAAAAGGGGGGAGTGGGCAAAACCACGTCCACGGCCAACGTCGGGGCGGGCCTCGCCCGGGCCGGCCAGCGGGTGCTGCTGGTGGACCTGGACCCCCAAGCCAACCTGACCAAGGGCCTGGGCCTGGTCGATGCCGAGCAGAACGTGTACGGGGCGCTGCTGGGTGAGTACCGCCTGAAAGCCTACTCGCTGCACGAGAACCTGGCGCTGGTAGCGGGCTCCCCGGCCCTGTCGGGTTTTGAAAAGGTGAAGGGCGACGAGTTGGACCGCGAGTTTCTGCTCAAGGAACTGCTCGAACCCGTGCGTGAGCGCTGCGACTACATCCTGCTGGACTGCCCGCCGGCTTTGGGCCTGGTCACCCTCAACGCCTACGCCTGCGCCCAGGCCCTCTACGTGCCACTAGAAGCCCAGATGTACGCCGCCGACGGGTTGGAGAAAGTGCTGGAGCTGGTCGGCCGGGTGCAGCGGCGGCTGAACCCCGGTCTGTCGGTGGGCGGCATTTTCTTCACCCGCCACGACGGCCGCAAAATACTGCGCCGCGAAACGGCCGAGGAACTGCGGGCGCTGTATCCGGGCCTGGTGCTGACCAGCTTCATCCGCGAGAGCATTGCCCTGGGCGAAGCGCCCCACCTGGGTCAGGATATTTTCACTTATGCCCCGCAAAGCGCCGGGGCCACCGACTACCAGGCGCTGGTGGCCGAGATTCTCACCCGCTAATCCGCTGCCCGCTTCCCATGGCCAAGACCTTCAAAAACCTGCCCCGCCCCAGCGAGTCAATCGCGCCCAAGCCCACGTCGGAACGCGACTTTTTCGACCTTAGCGATGTGCCCTCACCAGTAAAAAAAGCGGCTGAAAAGCCAGAAACGGCCTATACTGTTGGTAATACCGGTAACACTGGTAATACCAGTAACACGGATAACACCGGTAATACGGCGGAGAAGACGAAGGCCGTTTCAGCACCCGCCGCCGGGCCGGCCCCGGCCAGTACTGCGCCCGATGGCGTGCGGCAAACCTTCGTGCTGAGCCGGGGCCACCTGGAGCAGCTGCGAGACTTCGTGCACGCCCGCCGGGTCCAGGGCGACTACAGC
>JALYUI010000412.1 GCA_030853845.1 Bacteroidota bacterium
CCGCTAGGTCGGCAAACGACTCCGTTGGAAATCCGCCCTCCACATCGGCCGCCGCCGCTTGCTCAAACAGGCGCGGGGCCAGCCGGGCGGCGGCGGCTTCGGCCTCGGCGGGCGTCATTGCATTAGCGGAGAGATGCTCAATAGTCGAGGTGGTAGGAAATAATGGAGCAGGCAGGATAGTAGCCATTAGGCGAACAATAGAGGCCGGTTTCGTTTGCCAGCATATACTGGCAAGCGCTGGTCGGTGTTCGGTTTGGGCAGTGATTTCAACCGCGCGCTGGGCGTTATTTGCTGTGGAAATAGTAAATCGATGCAGTAACTCCAACCGCCAATAAGCCGAGCATTACCAACGCGCTAACATCGTATCCTACAATAAGGAAGTGCTGCGGGTTTTTGGCTGCATACCAAATATCAACTCGCTCCCCGACCCGGAAAAACGAGCCCGTTTCCGGTGTTCCGAAGGAGCTTTTGGCTCTGATGACAACACCTTGCTGCGTCGTATAAGTCACTACCGGCGAAAAAGTATCTCCGTCGTTAGTGTCGTCTCGCACCAGCTCTATAATGGTGCCCTTCGTGCGAATGCCCCTTAGCTGCAAATAGGCCAGTCGGTAGGCAAACCAGCCGAACAGCACCCAAATAACCGCTACCGCCACGTATGCCATAGCCGCAAGTTAGCGCAAACGGGACTGCATCTTCAAAGGCGAAACCCGCAAATCAGCCCGGATAGAAGATTTCGGCCGCGCTCACCGGGCGAACCAGTGGTGGTAATAATTCGGTAACGTTGGCCCGTCCCAGCCCGTCGGAGGCGGGCCGTAGCTTTGTGCCGGCAATCGTGCCTTCTTATTTCGCCCGTTTTATGTCGTCCCGTCCCATTCGCGCCGCGCTGCTTTCCGTGTACCACAAAGACCGCCTCGCGCCCCTGGTGCAGGTGCTGCGCCAACACGGCGTCACGCTGTACTCGACGGGCGGTACCCAGAAATTTCTGGAAGACGAGGGGGCCGAAGTAGTGGCCGTGGAGGACCTCACCGGCTTTCCTGAAGTGTTTGGCGGGCGTGTGAAGACTTTGCACCCCAAGGTGTTCGGCGGCATCCTGCACCGCCGGCACGACGCGGGCGACCTCGCCGAAGCCGAGCGCCACGCCGTCCCGCCCATCGACCTGGTGGTGGTTGATTTATACCCCTTCGAGGAAACCGTGGCCAGCGGGGCCGAAGAGCAGGATGTCATCGAGAAAATCGACATCGGTGGCATCGCGCTGCTGCGCGCCGCCGCCAAAAACTACCGCGACGTGCTCGTGGTGAGCGGCCGCGACCAGTACGCCGCCATCACCGAGCTGCTGACCACCAAAAACGGCAGCACCGACCTGGAGGACCGCCGCCACTACGCCGCCGCCGCCTTCGCCACCACCTCGCACTACGACACCCAGATTTTCGGCTACCTGAGCCAGGGCACTGCCGTGGCCGGCCAGGCCCTGCGCCTGAGCCAGCAGCCCGCCACGCCCCTGCGCTACGGCGAAAACCCCCACCAGGCCGGCACTTTCTACGGCGACCTCTCGGCCCTGTTCGACCAGTTCCACGGCAAGCAGCTCAGCTACAACAATCTCGTCGACGTAGATGCCGCCGTGGCCCTGATGGCCGAATTCACCAACGGCCAGCCCGCCTGCGCCATCCTCAAGCACACCAATGCCTGCGGCGTGGCCCAGGCCGCCACCCTGCGCGAAGCCTACCTCAACGCCCTGAGCTGCGACCCGACCTCGGCCTTTGGCGGCGTCATCATCGTGAACCAGGAAGTGGACGCGGCCACTGCCGCGGAGCTCAACCAGCTGTTTTTCGAAGTGCTGATTGCGCCCGGCTACGCTGCCGAGGCCCTGCCCGTGCTGCAAAGCAAGAAAAACCGCATTCTGCTCACCCAGAAGCCCGTTGCGTTCCCGGCCAAGCAGGTGAAAACCCTGCTCAACGGCATCATCGAGCAGGATGCTGACCGCCAGACCGAGTCGGCCGCCGACTTCCGCGTCGTCAGCCAGTCGGCCCCCACGGCCGAGGAAACCGAGGCGCTGGTATTTGCCGGCAAAATCTGCAAGCACACCAAGAGCAATACCATCGTGCTGGCCCGCGCCGGCCAGCTGCTGGCCTCCGGCGTGGGCCAAACCTCGCGCGTGGATGCCCTGCGTCAGGCCATCGACAAAGCCCGCGCCTTCGGCTTCGACCTGCACGGGGCCGTGATGGCCTCCGACGCCTTCTTCCCCTTCCCCGACTGCGTCGAGATTGCCGGGGCCGCCGGCATCCGCGCCGTGGTGCAGCCCGGCGGCTCTATTAAGGATGCCGACAGCATTAAAGCCGCCGACGAGTTGGGCATGGCCATGGTGCTGACGGGCACGCGGCACTTCAAGCACTAAGGCTAGGAACGTAGCCGGCCCCAATTAGCACGTCATGCTGAGCGCAGCCGAAGCATCTCGCGTGTGGCAGTAATTTCATCCCTTTTGGACGATTGAATTACTATTG
>JALYUI010000414.1 GCA_030853845.1 Bacteroidota bacterium
CTTGTTTTGGAGCGCTTTTGACTCGGTCCGGCTGTATATGTGCCATGAGAGTCGGCCGTCACGCCACAAAAAAGGCGTCCTGACTGGGAGTCAGGACGCCTTGCAAAGATGTGGGTAAGGACAAGCCCATGCCGGGGCTTTTTTTGTACGTTGTGAGCAGAAAAAAGAACGTCATGTTGAGCGCAGTCGAAGCATCTCTCCCGCTTCGTTGAAGTCCACTCGAATTACTTCCGAGGTAGAGATGCTTCGACTGCGCTCAGCATGACGTTCTGCAGTTTGGCAGCACAACCTGTTTGGCGCGGCTACTACCCGGCTTTCGCCACCGCCGCAGGGGCCGTACCTTTGCCCCGTGCAAACCCTCCCCGCCCCTTACCTTACCCCCGAGGCCCTCACGACCTTCATCCGCACGGCTCTGGCCGAGGATGTGGGCGACGGCGACCACTCGGCCCTGGCCGCCATTCCGGCCGAGGCCCGCAACCGCGCCCACCTGCTGGTAAAGGGCGAAGGCATCCTGGCCGGCATGGCCCTGGCCCCGCTCATCTTCGCCGAAGTCGACCCCTGCCTGACCATGACCCCACTGCTGGCCGACGGAGCCCGCGTGAAGCACGGTGACATCGCCTTCACCGTCGAAGGCCCGGCCCGCAGCATTCTGACCGGCGAGCGACTGGTGCTCAACTGCATGCAGCGCATGAGTGGCATTGCCACCTACACCGCCCACCTCAACACCCTGCTGGCCGGCACCCGGGCCAAGCTGCTCGATACCCGCAAAACCACTCCCAACTTCCGCCTGTGCGAGAAGTGGGCTGTGCTGATTGGCGGCGGCGTGAACCACCGATACGGGCTGTTTGATATGATTATTCTCAAGGATAACCACGTCGACTACGCCGGCAGCATTGCCAAAGCTATTGCCGCCACCCACGCTTACCTGACGCAAAAAGGCCTACATCTGCCCATCGAAATCGAAACCCGCTCGCTGGCCGAAGTGCAGCAGGCCCTCGACGCCGGCGGCATCGACCGCATCATGCTCGACAACATGGCCCCCGACCAGCTTAGTGAGGCAGTGGCCCTGGTAGCTGGCCGCTTTCCTACCGAGGCCAGCGGCGGCATCACCGAGCAGACCATTGCCGAGGTGGCCCGCACCGGCGTCGACTACATCTCCGTCGGAGCCCTCACCCATTCCGTCAAGAGTCTCGATTTGAGTTTGAAAGCGTACTAAATCAATGATTAACTATTAGAGGTTAATGGTTAGTGATGAATGGTTAATAATTGGCCTGCTTCCGAAACCGACATTAACTACTAACCATTAACCGCTGACCATTAATTACTACAACATGAACCAACCTAACCAACGCGGTGGCGGCGGCGGCTTCCGCCAGGCCCAGCAGATGCCGTCGCTGGCCATTCGCACCAAGAAAACGCAGCTCAGCACCGACGCCTACACCCGCATCGTGATGGGCGAGGTCTGGAAAAGAGACTGGGTGTACGCCCTCATTCCGTTTGCGCTCGGGCTGCTGCCGGCGCTGTTCGTGCATTCGTGGTGGTGGCTGGCTCTGAGTGCGGTACTCACCATCTTGTTCGTGCTGTTCCGCTCGGCCCAGGTAACGGGCGTAACGCAGATGGAGCAGAGTAAGCCCTTGTTCGAGCGCATGGCCTTCGAAATGGACAACAAGCAGATTCTGCTGCGCCCGGCTTCCGACAAAGAGGGCCGCGCTATGCAGCTGACCTGGGACCTGATTGGCCGCGCCCGCCGCGATGGCGATGCGTACATGCTGTACCTGAAGCCCGGCGCTCCGCCCGAGGGCATGGCCGCCTGGCGGCTGTGGCTGGCCCGTACCTTCGATGTGCCGGTGTTTCTACATTTGCCCCAGCGCATCTTCAACTCGCCTACCGACGTGAAGCTGTTCGAAGCCATGCTGCGCCGCAAAAACCTGCTGCCCACCGAGGCCGGCGCCCCATCTGTTTAACCTGATTTATTCCGCTTCTTTTTCTTTTTCGATGAAACTGACCTCCACCCTGCTGCTGGCCGTTGCGGCCGCCTCGCTGGCCCTCACGTCGTGCAGCTCCGAACCTTCCGACTGGCGCCCCGACGAAAAGGTGTCCGTCGACCTGATTGCCCCCGGCACCCGCCCCGACGAAAACTTCGACCATTCGCTGCCCTCGGGCTCGGTCGAAAACGCAAAATCGCCGGTTATGGAGGCTGCCAGGGCCGAAGTCGCTGGCACCAATGCCAAGCCCATGCCCTCAGCCGAGTCCGCCATTTCGGCCAACGCCGAGGAAGGCATGCGCAAGCGCGGCCAACTCAACGATGCCGGCAAATCGGGTCAGGCCGACACTGCCGCCAACGGCCACCAGATACAGCGCTAAACCGCGCCGCCGGTGGGCGGGCTTCCTTCTGAAGTGGCAGCTTTGCCCGCCACCCGGCGGTCGCAAAGCTGCCGCTTTGCGTCTATTACCAGCCGGCCTGTTCTTCCTGCTACTACTCTGGCGGCGTGCGGCCCACGCCGTGCCTTCGCCAAAACATAAGCCCCGGCCAGCCGCTTAAGCCCCGCGCAGCTGCTAGGCTGGCTTCGGTATTCGTTTTCTGTTTTACGCCCCATGGGATTTGCGATTTTACTGCTGCTGCTTACCGTGCTGGGGGCTGGCGCACTGGCGGCCCGCGTGCCGGTGGCGCGCGGCAGCCAGCTGCTGAAGCCCCTGCTGGCCTTTAGCGGCGCGTATCTGTTCACGCTCACCATTACCCACATTCTGCCCGAAGCGCTGCAACTGCTGCCCGGGCAGCCGGCGCGGGTGGGCTACTGGGTACTGGCGGGCTTCTTCGGCCAATTGCTGCTTGAAGTGCTCTCGCAAGGCGTGGAGCACGGCCACGTGCATCACGAAGCCGCCCACGGCCCCGAAGCACCCGGGCGGCTGCCGCTGCTGCTGCTGCTGGCGCTGGTGGTGCACTCATTTCTGGAAGGCAGCATCCTGGTACACAGCCCGGAGGTGGGGCAGGTGAGCCAGAATTTCTATGCCCTTGTGGTGGGCGTGGCCCTGCACCACATGCCGGCCGCGTTTGCCCTGGCTACGCTGCTGCGGCTGCGGCTGGGCAGCTTCCGCCGCGTGTGGCCCGGCCTGCTGATTTTCGCGCTGGCCTCGCCGGCCGGCATCATCATGAGCAACTATGTGGTGCTGTCGCAGCTGCTCAGCAGCGGCATCTATGCGGCGCTGCTGGGGTTGGTAGCGGGCAATTTCCTGCACGTTTCCACCACCATTCTGTTCGAAACCAGCCCCGAGCACCGGCTCAACTGGCCCAAGCTGGCCGCCACGCTGGCCGGGCTGCTGCTGGCGCTGGCCGTAACGTAGGGCGGGTGTTGGGTGTTGGGTGTTGGGTGTTGGGTGTTGGGTGTTGGAAAAAAGCTCGTCATGCTGAACATTCCGCAGAATTTCTTCTAACCAACTGAGTTTCATACTACCCAAAATCCTCCACCGCGCCGCCCAGCAGGAAGTGCTCCAGCTGCTGCGCTCTTGCCGTTTCGCGGGCCAGGTGGGCCTGTAGGTGTACCAGCCGCTGGCGCATGGCCAGAATAATATCGAGCGCTTCGGGGGCCAGGCCCAGCTCGTGGTGCAGGCGGGCCAGCCGGGGCAGGTCGTCAGGCTCGTCGACGATGATAGTTTCGGGCGCGGGGGCGGCGCGGAGCAGACCGGCCTGCACGAAATCGCGCAGGGCCGCCGGGGCCAGGCCGTAACGGGCCGAGCATTCCTGAAAAGTGAGGGTAATGAAAGTGGTTTCCATGGCGAAGAAGGTGGAGGCTTAAGCTTCAGGACGCAGGGCGGCCAACTGCTGAATCAGTTCTTTTTCCTGGTCGGTAAGGTTCTGGGGCAGCGTCAGGCTCAGGCGCAGATACAAGTCGCCGAACTGGCCCTCTTTTTTATACACCGGGAAGCCCTTGCCGCGCAGCCGCAGGCGGGTGCCATTGGCCGTTTCGGGCTTGAGCTTGATTTTGACGGGGCCACTGAGGGTTTCCACCGTTTGCTCGCCGCCCAGCAGCGCTTTGTAGATGCTCACGGGCACGTCCTGCGTGAGGTCATCACCGGTGCGGGCGTAGCGGGCATCGGGCCGGATGCGGAAGGTGATGAGCAGCGCGCCGCTGGGGCCGCCGTGGCGGCCCGGGCCGCCCTGGTCGCGCAGGCGAATGGTCTGGCCATCGGCCACGCCCGGCGCAATGGTGAGGCGCAGGTTTTTGCCGTTCACCGTAATAGTGCGCGGGCCGCCCTGATAGGCTTCCTCCAGGCTCAGCTCCAGTTCGGCCTGGTAATCGGAGCCGGCCCCCGGCCGGCTGCCGCGACCACCGCCCCCGCCACCCATGTTGCCGAACAGCGAACCAAAAAAATCGGAAAAGTCTTCGCCCTCGCCAAAAGGATTGCTCCCGCCCCCGCCGCCCTGGCTATACTGGCTCCAGTCGAATCCACCGCCGGGCTGGCCCCCGCGCGTCGCGCCGCTACCGGGCTGCTGCTGGTAGCGCTGCCAGTCGGCCCCGAACTGGTCGTACTTCTTCCGCTTATCGGGGTCCGAGAGCACTTCGTTGGCTTCGTTGATTTCCTTGAATTTCTGCTCCGCACCCGGGTCATTTGGGTTTACATCGGGGTGGTGCTGGCGGGCCAGCTTGCGGTAGGCTTTTTTGATTTGCTCGGGCGTGGCTTTTTTTTCCAGGCCCAGCGTTTTGTAATAGTCTTTGTATTCCACTTGTGCAGAAATTTAAAATCAGAATGCCGCTATACGCACAGGGCTTATTTTTGCCCCACCGCTGGCAGGTAGTTATCGTACGTAAGCCCGCTGGTAAAGGCCAGCCTACAGGCACCGGCTCGCGGCCGGCGGCTGATTGAACGAAACCAAATTGGCAAAAATTAATTTATGAGGCTGGGATATTCTGGCCCTGAATTTGCATTTCGCACCAGTAGTCTTGTAATCACTATGTGCTAAAAGCCTTATCTTGTGCTTTCAACGCAGATTGTACTGTTATTTTTGATTTCTATTTTACATTTTTCCATGAAGACCAAACTATTTCTTTGTGCTGTTCTATCCGTTGCGCTGCTGGGCAGTAATGCTGCTCAGGCCCAAGCCTCCCGGCCGGGCCACGTAGCGCCCAAGCCCCGGGCGGCCGCCGGCGCAAAAACTGAAGGCATCAAGGATGGCCTTTCCATGCAAAATGGCCGGGTGATTCTCACCGAGCTGGGCACCAGCAACCCGCTTACTGCCGATAAGAAACTGGTGAACGGCACCATCATCAGCCCGACCGGCGTGGTAACCTCTACCGATGGCACTACAGCCCAGATGAGCGAAGGCGACCTGGTATCGCTCACGGGCCGTATCACCTCCCGCACCGACATTATGGCGGCCGACAGCATCGCCAAAGTTCAGCTTTTCGATGCCCTGCATCCCGGCAAGCGCAAGAAGATGGAAGCTGAGGCCGAGAAAAAGGCCAAAGCCAAGGAAAAAATGGCCGAAGAGAAAGCTAAGGCCAAAGAAAAGGCCATGAAACGCAAGCACTAAGCCGCCCCGCAACCGGGTATTTCAGCCGCCGCTCCCTACCCGGGAGCGGCGGCTGTGTTTTTGAGGCGCTGGCCGGGCACGGCGGGCACACCCTATCTTCGGGCCCTTACGTATCCGGCCCCATGCTCTTTTATACTGTGATGAAACCGCTGGTGCAGGTAGCGCTGCGGGTGTTTTTCCGGCGCATCGAGGTGCGCCACCCCGAACGAATGCAGCTGCCCGGGCCGCTGCTGCTGGCCGGCAACCACCCCAACACGCTCATGGACCCGCTGCTGTCGGCCGTGAACCGCCGCCAGCCCATTGCCTTCCTGGCCAAAAGCACGTTTTTCCAGAACCCAGTGTTGCGCGCCATCATGCGCTCGGGCAATTCCATTCCCATCTACCGGGCGCAGGATACTGGCGTGGGTGGCGTGGCCACTCCTGAGGCGCGGGCTGCCCAGAACGAGGCCAGCTTCGGCCGCTGTTACGACTACCTGGGCCAGGGCGGCACCATCATGATTTTTCCGGAAGGCACCAGCGTGAGCGAGCGCCGCCTGCGCCCGCTCAAAACCGGGGCTGCCCGCATTGCCCTGGGGGCCGAGGCCCGCCACGACTTTAAGCTGGGCCTGCAAGTGGTGCCGGTGGGCGTCAATTACTTCGACCCGCACCGGTTCCGCTCCGACGTACTGCTAAATGTGGCCCCGCCCATTCGGGTGGCCGACTACGCCGCCGCCTACGCCCGCGACCCCGACGAAGCCGCCGACCAGCTCACCGAGGCCATTCGGGTGGCCCTGGAGCGCCGGCTCGTTATCAGCCGCGACACGGCCGAAGATGCCTTCGTGCAGCAGATTGAGCGCATCTTCGGCGACCACCTCAACCCCGACGACGACCCTGACACCCTCTACGACAATTTTCAGCTTAGCCGCACCCTGCTGCAGGCCCTGCCCTGGGCCGAGCAAACCTTTCCGGAACGCCTGGCCGCCGCCCGTGCCCACTTCGAAGCTTACCTGGCCGGGCTGCACCACCACGGCCTGAGCGACGAAGCCCTCGATGGCCAGCGGCGCGGCTCCATCGCGGGCCTGCTGAACCTGCTGTTGGGCGCGCCGGTGTGGCTCTATGGCGTGCTCAACAACTACCTGCCCTACATTATACCCTCGGCCGTGGCCAAACGCGCGACCAAGGACGTGGAGTTTGTGGCCCCCATTATGCTGGTGGTGGGCATGCTCACTTTCCCGCTGGCCTACGCCCTGCAAATTGCGGCCGTGCAGCACTGGCTCACCCACGACTGGCGCCTGACCCTGCTTTACGGCCTGAGCCTGCCGGTAACGGGCTTTTATGCCCTCAGCTACTGGCGCACACTCTCAGCCCGCCTGCAACGGCTGCGCGCGGCCCGGCTGTTTCGGCGCGAGCCGGCCGTGGGGCAGGCGATGTTGCAGCAGCGCGCCGCCCTGGTAGCTGAGCTGGAAGATGCCCGTACAGCCTACCTGGCCGCCAAAGCCGGCCAGTGAGCGAAGCACGGGGCCGGCACCAGGCATTCCAGCTGTATCGCCCCTTTCAGCAACTGCTGTTGTGCCGGCGAGAGTAGCTGATAACAGCAGTTATCAAGCTGGGCGCGGGTTGCGTGGTGAAGTCGATAGAAAATAAAAAATCGCCAAATAATATATATTATTTGGCGATTTTTATTTTCCATCGACTTCATTTGTTATTTTTCAATAATCAATGCATTTATTTAATATACTAGTAAAATTATTTGCCGGCACAGTCCTGTTTAAGTATTTTTATTCTTTGATTCAATCTTTACCCTTTTCCCATGCGTACACTCCCTACTAAACTGCTGCTGCTGGTGGTTGGGCTGCTCTTGCTGATTCCATTCAGCCAGGCCCAAACCGGACCGGCTTCTGCGCAGCTTCAGGTTCTCAGTAACTGCTCCCGCTGCTACCCGGGTAATCCGGCCGCCCGGGCCGCCTATCTGAAGGGCAGCACGCCCATGGCGGGCCAGCACCGCACGGCCAGCGCAGCTGCCGCCGCCTACGTGCGCTCGACCACGCTGCCCTGGGGTACTTATGGCGACAACACCAACGTAGCGGCCATGGACGGCGTATTTGGCTCCGGCAACTGGGACAGCCTGTTCCTGGAAACGACGCTGGCCACCGACATTTTTACGGCTACCCGGCACCGCGTATTTCTCGAAGGCAGCGAACTGGGGGCTCCGGCATTGAGCAGCTTTTTGCAGGTGAACCAGGCAGCCATCGAAAACTGGGTGGCAGCCGGTGGGCATTTGTTTGTGAATGCTGCCCCTTCGGTGGGTGGCAGCATCAACTGCGGCTTCGGCGGTATGATACTGAATTACGGCAACTACTTTTCGGACAATGGGACGGTGGTACCGGGCAATCCGCTGGCGCTGGGACCCTACCTGCCGGCCGGAGATACCTACAGTGGGGGCGCTTTTGCACACGCCGCCGTCACCGGCCCGGGCCTGACCCGCCTTATTACGGGCGATGCCGGTACCGTGCTGGGCGGCAAAGCCTGGGGCAACGGCTACGTGCTGGTGGGTGGCATGACCTGTACCGTCTTTCAAAACCCTTCGCCCAACGCGCTCAACCTGCGCCAGAATATTCTGGTGTACACGCCAGCCACCTGCACCTTTACCGCGCCGGCAATTAGCGTGCTGCCAACCAGCACCGTGTATACGGGCGGGGTGCCCACCAACCTATACCTGGGCTACGGGGCACAAAGCGCGATGCTGACTGCCACGGGCGGTGTGAGCTACGCCTGGAGCCCTGCCACGGGCATCAACAACGCCAACATTGCCAACCCGGTGTTTAAAGCCATCGTACCCGGCACTTTTGCCTACACCGTGACGGTGACCAACCAGGCGGGCTGCACTGCCAAAAAGACCGTGACAATGCGCGTGGTAGATGCCAGCTGCGGCAATGACAAAGTGCTGGTTTGCCACAACGGCAACGAAATCTGCATTTCGGCCAATGCGGTGCCCGCCCACCTGAATAACCACGACGACGACCAGCTGGGCGCCTGTTCCGGCTCCTGCTCCGGCCCCCGGCGGCCCGCAATTGCGCTGGGCTCCGACGAGCTGGAATTCAGCGCCGCGCCCAACCCCTTCGGGGCCAGCACCACGGTACACTTCCGCCCCACCATTTCGGCTCTGGCGCAGGTGCGCGTGTTCGATGCCCTGGGCCGCGAGGTGGCCACGCTCTTCGCCGGAGCCACCGAGGCCGGGCACGACTATTCGCTCCATTTCGAGGCGGCCCAGCTGGCCACGGGCTTCTACCTGTGCCGCTACGAAAGCGCCGGGCAGGTGCATACCCAACGCCTCTCGGTAGTGAAGTAGCACTGGTAATTTAAAGTCAATAAAAAGGCCCTTCCCAGCTTGGCAAGGGCCTTTTTATTGACTAGATGGGGCAGAATGGCTTATTTCAACACGCCCAGCTCGTGGCCTACTTTGGTGAAGGCGGCAATGGCTTTGTCGAGGTGGGCGCGCTCGTGGCCGGCGCTAAGCTGCACCCGGATGCGCGCCTTGCCCTGCGCCACCACGGGGTAGTAGAAGCCTACCACGTAAATGCCCTCGGCCAGCATGCGGGCGGCGAAATCCTGGGCCAGCTTGGCATCGTAGAGCATAACGGGCACGATGGGGTGCTCGCCGGGCGTGATGTCGAAGCCGGCGGCGGTCATTTTTTCGCGGAAGTATCTGGTGTTCTCCTCCAGCTTGTCGCGCAGCTCGGTGCTTTCGGTGAGCAACTCCAGCACGCGCAGGCTGGCCCCCACAATGGCCGGGGCCAGGGTGTTGGAGAACAGATAGGGGCGGCTGCGCTGGCGCAGCATGTCGATGATTTCGCGGCGACCCGAGGTGAAGCCGCCCATGGCCCCGCCCAGGGCCTTGCCCAGCGTGCCGGTGATGATGTCGACCTGGCCCATGACGTTGCGGTACTCGTGGGTGCCGCGCCCGGTTTTGCCCAGAAAACCGCTGCTGTGGCACTCGTCAACCATTACCAAGGCTTCGTACTTGTCGGCGAGGGCGCAGATTTTGTCGAGCTGGGCAATGGTGCCGTCCATCGAGAACGAGCCGTCGGTCACGATGATGCGGTGGCGGGTGCCTTTGGCCACGGCATCCTGGAGCTGCTTTTCGAGGTCGGCCATGTCGTTGTGCTGGTAGCGGTAGCGCTGGGCCTTGTACAGGCGCACGCCGTCGATGATGCTGGCGTGGTTCAGGGCGTCGGAAATAATGGCGTCCTGCTCGTTGAACAGGGGCTCGAACACCCCGCCGTTGGCATCGAAAGCCGCCGCGTAAAGGATGGTGTCTTCGGTATCCAGGAATTCGGCCAGCCGGGCTTCCAGCTCCTTGTGAATGTCCTGGGTGCCGCAGATAAAGCGCACCGACGACATACCGTAGCCGTGCGTATCAATCGTGTCTTTGGCGGCTTTGATGACCTCGGGGTGCGAACTCAGGCCGAGGTAGTTGTTGGCGCAGAAGTTTAGGACTTCGCCGGCTTCGGTGGTTTCAATTTCCGCGCCCTGGGGTGAGGTAATGATGCGCTCCTTCTTGAAAAGGCCGGCATCCTTGATTTCCTGGAGCTGCTGGGTGAGGTCGGGCTGGAGGGTGGCGTACATAGGGTGGGGTGGTGGGAGTGAAAATGTTAGAAGACGCCAAAATTACTAGCGCCCATGCTAATGCTGGTTTACTGCGGCTTTAGGCAACCACGGAAACCAAGCCTTTAGAAATACGGCATTCGCATTGGGTAGTAACTCAGCTAAATCAGATGCATCACAGAGTAAATTGGTGACAAGCACTTCTGCGCCGTTTGAGAGGCTGAGTATCGTGTAGGAAAAGGATAGTCTGGCTGTTTTGTTGTCGTGTCGGGTACGGGTCAACACCTCAGACATTGCATATTCGCTGTATTCATCGCCTTGCCAATATCGAAACAGGTTATCGTCTTTATAAAAAGTCAGGCTCTTCGTACGGTCGTGCTGCCAATACGACCAATAAAGCCGGAGATAAGTACCGACAAATCCCCAGCCCAACAGTAGGCTAGCGAGGCCAATTCCCAGAATGATGGCTTCCTGCTTCGGACCCTTGAACAAATTGGATGGAACCCAGCCTATGCATAGGCCTAGCACTGGCAGCAGCACCAAAAACAATGGCATTGCCAAAAGCAGCAGCAGAAATAAATCGAAGCTCCAGAAGCGAGTCGTAAAACTGACTACGGGCTGCTTTAACTTACGGCCGCTCAAGTAAAACGAAAGTGGAGCTACTACAAAAAAGGCGATGCCTAGCACCACCATAATCCACAGTCCTGCTGTATTGTCGTAGTGCTTCATAAATTTATAAAAATCAGGATTACTCCTCCCCCTGCTGCCGCCTCATAAACGCCTGCGCACCCTTGCGCACGCTGGCCATCAGCTGCTTTTTCTGGGAATCCAAAATCCGCTTGATTTTGGGGCTGAAGTTCAGGAAACCGATGCTGATGGCGCGCTGCCAGTCGCCGGGCTGCCCGGGGTTGAGGTTTGCGGGGATACGGTGTAGCACGCGCCGATGTAGGTATTGAAATAAGTGATGTGGCAAGAGGCAAGCTGGCGGCCGGCCGAAGGGCCACCTACCCGCTCGGGGTGGTGCAGAATCCCGTTCTGCCCTCGGCGGATGCGGCCCCACCCAACAGGCCAACACCGAAAAAGCAGAACCTGGCAAGCCGCGTAAACAGGGGGCCAAAGATACCGTAAGGCAGGGCGGCCCCGCGCCGGTGGTCCGGCCACGGTTGCCCCGGTATCTTTGCAGCCCAAATCCCACTCCCCCATCTCAACCCGCTTCCCCGCATGGCCTCCGCTCCCGCCGACCCTGAAACCTCTGTTTTACCCGGCTCGGTGCTGGTGATTGGTGCCTGCGGGCAGCTCGGCCTGGAGCTCGTGGCCGCCCTGCGCCAGCGCTACGAGCCCCACCTGGTAGTGGCCGCCGACGTGCGGCCGCCCAAAGACCCGCAGATGCTGGCCGGCGGCCCTTTCGAGCTGCTCGACGTGCTTGACCGCAGCCGCCTCGACAAGCTCATCCGGCAGTACCGGCCCAAACAGATTTATCACCTGGCGGCGCTGCTTTCGGCCACGGCCGAGAAGAACCCGCTCTTTGGCTGGCAGCTGAACATGGATGGCCTGCTCATTGTGCTCGAAGCGGCCGTGGCCCACGGCGTGGCCCAGGTGTACTGGCCCAGCTCTATTGCCGTGTTCGGCCCCGATACGCCGCGCGACAACACGCCGCAGGTCACCATCATGAACCCCAACACGGTGTACGGCATCAGTAAGCTGGCGGGCGAGCAGTGGTGCGAGTGGTACCACCGCAAGCACGGCCTCGACGTGCGCAGCCTGCGCTACCCCGGCCTCATCGGCTACAAGAGCCTGCCCGGCGGCGGCACCACCGACTACGCCGTCGACATCTACCACAAGGCCGTGGCCGGCGAGAACTACGAGTGCTTCCTCGAAGCCGACACTTACCTG
Organism: Bacteroidota bacterium; assembly: GCA_030853845.1. GTDB lineage: Bacteria > Bacteroidota > Bacteroidia > Cytophagales > Hymenobacteraceae > Hymenobacter. Next base: position 12,008 of record JALYUI010000414.1, read on the forward strand.
CCCATGATGTACATGCCCGACGCGCTGAAGGCCACGCTGGACCTGATGCACGCGCCGGCCGAGCAAATCAAGGTGCGCACCAGCTACAACCTGGGGGCCATGAGCTTCTCGCCGGCCGAAATCACGGCCAGCATTCAGCAGCACGTGCCGGGCTTCGAAGTAAGCTATAAGCCCGACGGCCGCCAGCAGATTGCCAACTCCTGGCCCGCCAGCATCGACGACACCAAAGCCCGCCAGGACTGGGGCTGGCAGCCCGATTTCGACCTGGATAAGATGACGGCCGATATGCTGCTACACTTGCAGGAGCTGAAGCAACGGGGGTAGATTAGGCAGGAATCAGGTGTTAAAATGCCTATTTAATGATTCAAACGCTCCCTTTTAATTCTTGACCAACTCACCACCCCACCTCTGGCCTGCCAGCGGCCGCCCCGCAACGGCCTGGGACGCGGGCCTAATTTTTATAGTAGGTATTGATTATCCAGCGGGTTCGGGTATCCTCGAAAATCTGCTTGATAAGCGCTTGCAATTCGGCTTTGGTATGTGCGCTACCGAGCAAAACGGGTGGACCTGAAAAAGCAACCACATCGACGGGAAGGCCGCCGTTAAGCTTTTTACTGATTAGCTCAAACAGCCGGTAGCTAAAATGATTCCGCCCCGAAAAACTCAGGTACATCGCGTAATTCACAATGGTTGAACTTCCGGCAGCAACTGGTTCGATTGAGGGGCCGCCGAGCCGGGTTGTTTTCGTAGGCAAAGCCTCGATATGGCCGCTGTAGCGGTTATCAACGGTGCTTTTCACTTCTGCCAATACATCGTCTACTTCGTCGTGAAAAGCCAGTGCTTCGGGCGCAGGGAGGGGCACGGTGGGGTCAGGCAGGTTATTGAGCCAGGATGGTTCAGTCGACATCGGAGCCAAAGTTTAAGGTGAATTGTAAGGGAAGGTGGTCTGAATAGCTGGCTCCTTCGCGGGAGCTTTTTTCCGCTTCCTTTCGCAAGGGCGGATAGGCGACCAGCCGCAGCTCAGGATGCACAAAACGGTTTGCCAGCTGATAGGAAAGCACAACCTGGTCGAATAAGTGCCAATACAGCTTTTTGGAAGGAGCGCCGGTGAAGTAAAGGCTGCCGCTTGGCTTGGCCTGGTCGGGAGCGACGGGGTCGAAATCGCTTAATAGTGCCCAACAGGGGTTATAAAACATAACTTCCGGGGCAAATTGGAAGTCGCGGGTTTGCCGGATGACGTGCCGGTTGTTGAGTGCGAAGAAGCCTTGCGGCTCCACCATTCCCGAGTCGAACGGGTTCATATTAAAGTCTCCCACCACCGCAATACGGTGGCCGAAGTCGGCCAGCGGCCGGCCTCCTGCCTGTAGGAGAAACGTTTTGTATCGTATGGCCGCCCCATACAGGCTCGGTTCATCATTGGCTCCCCGCCGACGACTGGGCAAGTGCACACAGGCCAGCAAGAGCGGTTCGCCATCTACCTCCAACCGGGCCAACACTATCCGAGCCACAAACCGCGGGTCACGGGCCAGGTAAGGGACAGGCGAGTTGACGCCCGGTGCCAACATAACTGGTTCGGGGGAGACGGCTTCGATTTCGCTTATGAGGTGAGTTAGTTGAAGCCCGCAGTTGGCCCTGAAGTAGAGCCGTTGCTGCTGGGTTTCCTGCCGCTGCGCTTGCGGGTTCTGTTCGAGCAGTTGGTACGGCATCTCCTGAAGGCCATGCTTCGCCAAAAAATCGGCCGACAAGGGCAACAGGCACTCGCCCAATACTACGACATCAGGCGCTGGCGCGCTATTAAAGACGTATGCCAGAACTTCTTCCTGCGATTCGTTTTTCTCGTCGGTGTTCCAATATAAAAAACGAATCGGGCGCATGAGGCGGAGCAAATGAATGCGTAAAGCTACTCCATTGCGTTTTCCTGAAAAAGGTCAGTCGGCATGATGGGTTGAGCGGCGGAAACACGATTTGTATTGCCCGGCGCGCCTCCCAAAATAGCCCCTTTATCCCCTCCGGCCCAGCCCGAACGGCCAAAAGGAGCGTCCGCAGGCCCTCTCACCCCGCCCGGCCTACTATAAGGAACTTCCGCAAGCCCTGCGGCCGAGCCCGGATAACTCAGAGGAGCCCCCGCAAGCACCCCGGGCCGGGCCGGAGCAGTTACAGGAGCTCCTTTGAGCACCGCAGCCCCGACCGGGTCGGGGAAAGGACTATTTGTAGCCGCTTGCGTGCTAATCAGGCGGCCGGATGGGGTGGGGCGGGCAGCTTGGGCAGGTTGGCATCGGCGGGGATGCCCTGCGACTGCGGGAAGGGGAACAGGGCGTAGGCCCGCTCGGGGTGGTCGAAGTGCTGGTGCAGCAGGCCAGCGTAGGCGCGGTAGAGGCCGGTGCACACGTTCAGCTCCTCGGTGTCGACGGCGGCACTGGCCTGGCGCTGGTCGGCGTGGGCGGTGGTACGACTGGTGAGGGCGGTTTCGAGCGCGTCGTACTGGGCCTGCGCCTCCGTGGCCGTTACCTTGGTTTGCGCCCCGTAGGTGGCGCTGATTTTATCGAGGTAATATTTGGCGCGCTTGAGCACGTTGGTCTGGTCGGCACGGTAGAGGGCATCCATGCCGCCGGGAAAAATGGCCAGGCGCTCGGCCTGCGCGCGGTCGGGGAAGGCCGGGAACACCTTCGTCGTGTTGGTGAGCTTGGCCCAGGCCAGGAAGTTTTTCACGGCCGTGCGCAGCGTGGCGGCCGTGGCCGACTTGCCCTGCGGCCCGCGCTGCTGGTGGGCGGCGCGCAGCTGCTCCACCAGCGGAGTGAGGTAGGCGACATCGTCGGGGGCGGCGGCGGCGTGCGCCAGGTTGGCCAGGGTCGTGTCGGCGAAGGCCAGGAATTCGTCGTCGTTGAGCGCGGCGCAGAGCGGGACGAAGAAGTTGGTAAAATACGTGTGATGGGTCATGAGCAGCAGCAGAAAGCAAGGTGAAATAATGCCCAAGTATAGACATAAATCCCCTACCCGAGCCCTCGCTACCCCAGCCAGGCCGCAGGCCCTACCGCCGGGTTCTTACCTCCCCCCTTCAGTCGCGGGCATGCTGCGGCACGTTGAAGAGCAGCGAGGTGAGCCACGGGAAGCCGATGATGCCCACCGTGAAGGCCGTGAGGCCCACCTCGGCCACGTCGCCGTCGAGGAAGTGGCTGATGGCGTTGCCGGGCCAGCCGTGGCCGAGCACCGACAGCAGCAGCTTCAGCCCCAGCACGCCGATAACCACGAAGGCCGAAGTTTCGAGAAACGGGTAGCGGGCCAGCAGCAGCACGAAAGCCTGGGCCACCAGCCGCATGGCCAGAATGCCGATGCACACGCCCACGATTACCAGAATCAGGTTTTTGGAGAAAGCCACCACGGCAAACACGTTGTCGATGGAAAAGGCCACGTCCATCACCTCAATCAGCACGACCGTGGCCCAGAACTGGCCCAGCCGGCCGATGCTCTGCCGGTATATCCAGCTGCGGCGCTTGAGCTGCTGGCCATCATCGTCGTCGTCGTCGTCGGTGGGATGCGCGCGGAAATGGTCGTAGGTCAGGTACAGCAGGTAGAGGCCGCCCAGCGGCTTCAGATACCAGAACCGGATGAGGTAGGAGGCGAACACCAGGCACAGAATCCGGAACAGGTAGGCCCCCACAATGCCGTAGCGCAGCGCTTTCGAGCGCTGCTCCGTGGGCAGGTCGCTCACCATGGTGGCCAGCACCGCCGCGTTATCCACCGACAGCAGGCTTTCGATAATGACCAGGTTGCCCACCAGCGCCAGCGAGGCCACGGGGTTGGCAAAAATTTGCTGAACGTAGGGGTGTAGAGCCATAAAAACCAGTGGGCGGGCAGCATTGCGGAAAGGAACCCGCCGGCACCGGGCGTAGCGCGAAGTTCGCCCCACCGCCGGCATTTCCAAGCCCCCGGGGCAGAACGGCTGCCAGCCGCGAAGGTTGGCCGGCCCTGTCGGACGGAGCTGGCGAAGCAACCGCTCACCGCTGAACATCGCGACAGGAGGCTTCGCTGGCTCAGGCGGAAACCTACTCAGCCAGCATTGCCGCCATCTCCGCCAGAATCGCGGCCCAGTTTTCCAGGTACAGCATGTGGCCCTGGCCGGGCAGCAGGTGCACCGGCGCGCCACCGAGCCGGGCGGCTAGGTACGGAATATTGCTCCCGGGAGCCCACACGCCATCGGCTGCGCCGTGCCAGAGGCGAGTGGGCGCGCGCACATCCTCGATGCGGAAGCCGGGCGGGCGGCACCAGGCCTGGGCGTCGTCGTACACGCCGCGGCCGTGGTTGGCAAAACCGGCCACGGCCGCATCGCGCAGCAGCGCCCGCCAGGCTGGCAGGCCCGTTACGGCGGCTTCGGCCGGCCGCATCAGCCGGATAAACCAGTCGATGGTGCGGTCGGGGTGATGCGCCCACTGCCGGCTTAGCCACAGAAACGTGGTCCGGTTCAGCCACGGAAAGCCTACCTGGCCCCAGCGCAATAGCTTCCACTGCCAGGAGAGATGGCGAAATACGGCCCGCTCGCCCAGCGGCAGGCAGGTGCTGAGCAACTGCACCGCCGCCACCCGCGCCGGGTGCCGCGCCGCCAGCGCCAGCGCGTGTACCCCGCCCACCGACCAGCCCATCACCCCAACCGGCTGCCGGAGGTCCAGGGCATCGAGCAGGGCTACCACGTCGTCGGCAAACGAGGGAAACGTGAGTGGCCGGTACACGCTGGAGCGGCCCCCGCCGGGGCGGTCGGGGGCCAGTAGCTGGAGGCGCAGCCGGGCCAGCAGGGCCGCGTCGGGCGGCAGCTCCAGGCCCGACGAGCCGAAGCCGTGCTGAAACACCACCGGCCGGTGGGCCGGGTCGCCGTAGCGCGTCAGGCCCAGGCGGCGGCCGTCGGGCAGGCGAATGGTGAGGGGCTGCGAGTTAGAATGGGCTAACATGAGTGCCCGCATACGTAATCCTCCCCCCGCTGGCTGGCCAATTTTGTCGCAACCCGCAACCCACCCGGACAGTAGTTATAGCCTGGAATCGGGCTTCGGCAGCTCGTTACTCATCCTCGCCATCTTATATGATAGTCAACTATACTCCCACCGGCTGGCAAATCATCTACCAACAGGCCCACGCCCTGCTGGCGGCCCAGCTGGCCTGGCACTGGCCCGCCCTGCTGCCGCCCGACCGCTGGGTGGGCCTGCTGGCCGCCATCGCGCAGCACGACGACGAACAGGCCGCCTGGCACGGGCGGGGTGGGCACTACGGCCTCACGCCCACCGGCGCGCCGGCCGATTTCTCCGTGCAGGAATTTTCGCTGGAACAGGCTGCCGGGGTGCTGGCCGCCGCCCGCTTCCAAGGACGCTGGCGCAGCCTCCTTACCAGCCTGCACCTGAGCTGCCTCTACGAGCCCCTGCGCGGCCAAAAAAAAACGACCGACCACTTCCTCGATGAGCTGCGCGCCCGCCAGCAGCAGTGGCACCGGGAGCTGAAAATAACCGCGAAGCAGGCCGCCCGAGCCTACGACCTGCTACACTGGTGCGACCGCCTCTCACTCATCCTCTGCCGTCACGAAATCCCGGAAATGGGCCGCGCCGTGGAAGTTTACCACGGCCCCGACGGCTCCGTGCACACCCTGGCCCAGCCCGTGGCTGGTGGCGCGGTCGTTATCAGTCCCTGGCCCTTTCAGGCCCCGGAGTTTGAGGTGAGCGTGGTAGCCAGCCGGGTAGGCCAGCTACAGTTTAAGGACGATGCCGAACTGGCCGCCGCCCTGCGCACTGCCCCAATTGAAACCTTGCGCTGGACGCTGAGGCGGAGTTGAATGGGCCGGCCAGCGGCCGATGCGACAAGAAATGGTTGCCGCACGCTATCCAAGCTGGTCAGCAGTTTGAATTGCCGCTGCATTGGCTGCGACACTTATCACAAAAAGAAATCCCGGCCACTTCTGCGTGATATTCCCAGCTAACCGGCAAGTCTCCCTGACTGCGAACAATATTCGCCTCTTCAACTGAAGCTATAAAACAAAAAGGCCCTTAGCACATTGCTAAGAGCCTTTTTCGTGGCAACAGTTGGAATCGAACCAACGACACCAGCATTTTCAGTGCTGTGCTCTACCAACTGAGCTATGTTGCCGTTTCCCCACTACGAAAGCCGCTTTGGGGACCGCAAAGGTAAGCAGCCGCCGCAAAGACGCAACAGCCCCGCCAAAAAAAGTCGGGAATTGCCCGCTTTTCTGCAATATGTTAGGCATGCCGAGTATATTGCAGCCGCAAACGTTCCCGCCTTACCTTTACCGCATGTTGCAACCCATCCTCTTTGCGCTGCTGCTGGTCGCAGCCTTCGGCTTTTTTGCCTGGCAGGTTCGGAAAATCCGGGCCAACATTCTTATCGGTCGCGAGCGCGACGTGAGCGGCAACGCCGCCGAGCGGTTTCAGAAAACCCTGCTGGTGGCCTTCGGGCAGCAGAAAATGTTCAAGCGGATGACGCCGGCCCTGCTGCACCTGGTGGTGTACGTAGGCTTTCTGGTCATCAACATTGAGGTGCTGGAGATTGTGGTCGACGGCCTGTTTGGCACTCACCGTTTCCTGAGCTTCCTCGGGCCGGTGTACAGCGGGCTGATGGCCACCAATGAAACACTTGGAGCATTGGTCATCATTGCCGTGGCCGCCTTCTGGTGGCGGCGCAACCGCCAGCCGCCGCTCAAGCGCTTCACCGGTGTGGAGCTGCGCGCCTGGCCCAAGCTCGACGCCAATATCATTCTCTACATCGAAGTGATTCTGATGGCGGCTTTGTTCACGATGAACGGGGCCGACCTGAAATTGCACCAGCTGCGCGGCGAAACCCTGCCCGGGGCCTTCCCCGTCAGCAGCCTGCTCACGGGCTTGTTTCCGGCCAATGCGGGCACGCTCGAAATTCTGGAGCGCGTGGGCTGGTGGGCGCACATTACTGGCATCCTGCTGTTTCTCAACTACCTGCCCAGCTCCAAGCACTTCCACATCATCCTGGCTTTCCCCAACGTGTGGTACTCGCGGCTGGTGCCGCAGGGCCAGTTTTCGAACGTGGAGAGCATTACCAACGAGGTGCGGGCCATGATGGACCCCAGCTTCGTGGTGCCGCCCGCGCCAACGGCCCCCGATGGCTCGGCCCTGCCCCCCACGCCCTTCGGCGCGAAGGATGTGGAAGACCTGCCCTGGACCAACCTGCTGAACGCCTACTCCTGCACCGAGTGCGGCCGCTGCACCTCGGTGTGCCCCGCCAACCTGACGGGCAAGCTGCTCTCGCCGCGCAAAATCATTATGGACACGCGCGACCGGATGGAGGAGAAGTATAACTCGCCGGTCATTTTCCGGCCCAACGTGTACGGGGCCGAGGCTAAGCACGAGCCCGTGACCGACCTCATGGAAGCGACCCTGCTGCGCGGCAAGGTGACGCCCGAGGAGCTCTGGGCCTGCACCACTTGCAACGCCTGCGTCGAGAGCTGCCCCGTCAACATCAACCCGCTAGATACCATTATTGAGATGCGCCGCTTCCTGGTGCTGGAGGAGTCAGCCGCGCCCAACTCGTTGAACGTGATGTTCTCCAACATTGAAAATAACGGCGCGCCGTGGGCCTTTTCGCCGTCGGACCGGTTCAACTGGGCCGATGACTTGTTCGCGGCGGAGAAATCGTCGGTTACAGCCTAATAGAACGTCGTGCAGAGCATTCTTCCCCTCCTCCCCAATTATGACCCCCGAAGCCATTAAGCGCCCCATTACCGTTACCGTCATGGCCGATTTGGCGGCCCGCAACGAGTCACCCGAAATCCTGTTCTGGGTGGGCTGCGCCGGCGCTTTTGATGACCGGTACAAGCGTGTGACCCGCGCTTTCGTACGCATTCTCGACCATGTGGGCACCAAATACGCCGTGCTGGGCCTGGAAGAAAGCTGCACTGGCGACCCCGCCAAGCGCGCCGGCAACGAGTTCCTGTTTCAGATGCAGGCCATGCAGAACATCACGACGATGAATGGTTACGGCATCAAGAAAATCGTGACGGCCTGCCCCCACTGCTTCAACACGATTAAGAATGAATATCCGGCGCTGGGTGGCGACTACGAGGTAATTCACCACAGCACCTACTTGCAGCAGCTCATCAACGAGGGCAAGGTGGGCGTGACGGGTGGCGAGAGCTTCAAGGGCCGCCGCATCACCTTCCACGACTCGTGCTACCTGGGCCGCGCCAACAACATCTACGAAGCCCCGCGCGATGTGCTGGCCGCCCTCGATGCCGACCTGGTGGAGATGAAGCGCAGCCGCGCCAACGGCCTGTGCTGCGGCGCCGGCGGTGCCCAGATGTGGAAAGAGGCCGAGCCAGGCAAGAAGGAAATCAACATTGAGCGCACGGAGGAAGCGCTGGCCACTCTCAGCGGACGGGCCGACGCGCTGGCCAACCTGAATGGCGTGGAAACCGAAACCAGCGCTCCCGGCCCGCATGAGCTACAGGGCAGCATCATTGCCGTGAGCTGCCCCTTCTGCATGACGATGATGAGCGACGGCGTGAAGAACAAGGAGCAGGAAGCCAACGTGCAGGTATTCGACCTGGCCGAGCTCATTGCTTCGGCCGAGGGCATCAACGCGTAGTCTGACCCGAAGGAAGGCATAGCCAACCGCGGATTTATCGGATTTATCGGATTGGTCGGATTTTGTGGCCGACCTTGCGCCGCCAACCTGCTTTTGGCAGATTGGCGGCGCAATTTTTATGCGTCATTTTTGGTGGATAATAAGGGTGCTCTGCTGCAATAATTAGGAAACCCGGCCTCCCACAAAACCCGTTCAATCCGTTCAATCCGCAGTTCAGACACCAGCTATATGCACGTTTCCTTCGACCAGCTGCCCGCCACCGCGCGGGTATGGATTTACCAGGCCAGCCGCCCGCTCACGGGTGCCGAAACCGTGGGCCTGTTGCCCAGCCTGGCCGGGTTTGCCGAGCAGTGGACCAGCCACGGCCGCCACCTGCTGGCCTCGGCCGAAGTGCTGCACCAGCACTTTCTGGTGCTGGGCCTCGACGAGGAAGTAGCCGGAGCCAGCGGCTGCTCGATTGATGCCTCGGTACGCTTTGTGGCGCAGCTGGAGCAGCAGCTGGGGCTGGAGCTGCTGGAAAAGTCGCGCCTGGCTTTTATGCAGAATGGCGCGGTAGCGCTGCTCGACCGGCGCGCGGTGCCGGCCGCCGTGGCCAGCGGAACCGTAGCGCCGGATACGCTCTATTTCGACAATACATTAGCCACTAAAGGCGAACTGGATAGCCGCTGGCCGCGGCCGGCGGGCGAAACCTGGCTGGCCCGCTACTTCGGCTCGGTGGAAAAATAACGAGCGGCTTGCTTGAATCCTACGCAAACGTAGTATTATTGTTAACCCAACGGTTCGGGCCGGCGATTCCCCTTCGCCGGCCCGCATCACTCCCCCTCTCTCTCCACCACCCCCGACCACCTATGAGGAAGCTATTATTCACCTGCGTTGCGGCCGGCTCGGCTGCGGTGCTCAGCGGCTGCGCCACTTCGGGCGGCATGAGCAAAGTTGACAAGGAGCTGGCCCGCGGCGAATACGAAACCGCCATTCCGCTGCTGAAAGCGGATATTGCCAAGGGCAAAAACGCGGCTATTGCGAACTTCCGCATCGGCGAGGCTTACCGCCTCTCGAACCGGGTGGAGCTGGCCGAGCCCTTTTACAAGGAAGCCATGGCCGGCAACGTGAAGAACGCCGACATCGGCTTCCGCTACGCCGAGGCCCTGCGCGCCAATGGCAAGTACGACGAGGCTGCCACCCAGTTCACGAGCTACGCCAGCTCCGGCGGCAACCGGGCCCTGGCGGCCCGCGCCGAAACCGAAGCCCGGAACACGCTGGCCAGCAAGGAAGTGGCCGGCATCAAAAACAAGTACGAGGTGATGCCAGTGGATGCCCTGAACTCGCCGGCCTCCGACTACGGCGGCACGATGATGGCCAGCACGGGCGAGCTGGTGTTTGCCTCGGGCCGCGACAACCAGAAAAACTACCTGGGCAACGGCGAGAACTTCACCGACCTCTACGCCATTAAGTTCGACAATGCGGCGGCTATGACCGGCGGCACCGCCCACAAGCTCGACGGGCCTTTCAACTCCGAAGACCGCCTCGAAGGCAGCGCCACCTACACCCCCGACGGCCACACTCTGGTATTTGCCCGCTCGAACACCGGAAAGAAAAACGACTATAAAGGTACCGACGGCAGCAAAACCACGTTGCAAAGCGTCGATTTGTGGATTTCGTACTACAAGGCGGGCGCATGGAGCGAGCCCATTCTGGCCAACATCAACGACCGCTCGGCCGATGACTTCGCGCCAGCTTTTGCCCCGGACGGCACCACGCTGTACTTCGCCTCGGGCCGCAAGGGCGGGCAGGGCGGCGTCGACCTGTACCGGGCCACGCTCGGCCCCAACGGCCGCTTCTCGCCGGCCGAAAACCTGGGCGAGAGCATCAACTCGGCCGGCAACGACTCCTTCCCCGGCGTAGCACCTGACGGCACGCTGTACTTCGCCACCGACGGGCGGCCCGGCCTGGGCAAGCTCGACGTATTTATGGTGAAGAGCGGCAAGCCCGAAAACCTCGGGGCCGACGTGAATAGCCCGGCCGATGACTTCGCCCCGGTGCCGATGACCAACGAAACCGGCCTGTTCAGCTCGAACCGGGCCGGCGGCAAGGGTTCCGACGACGAGTACATGTACAAGAAGAAGAACCCCAAGCTGGTGACCTTCTACGCCGACGGTACCGTGTATGAGCGCAACGACAAAGCCAACACCACCCTGCCCGCCGCCGGCGCAACCGTGACCATTACCACGGCCAGCGGCCAGCGCCAGACGGCCACCAGCGGCCCCGACGGCAAGTTCAGCGTGAAGCTGGACTCGGTGATGAACTACACCTTCTTGGCAGAACATCCCGGCGACTTCACGGCCCGCACCACCCTGAGCACCAACGGCCGCAAGCCCAGCCAGGACCAGCTGCCCCTGCCGATGAATGACATCAAGCTCCCGGTGTCGCTCACGGTCAATAAAATCATCCTGGCTAAGGCCATCGAAGTCAAAGACATTCTCTACGACTACAATAAGTACGACATCCGGCCCGATGCCGCCGTGCGCCTCGACACCCTGGTGCAGACGCTGGTGGACAACCCCAAAATCAGCATCGAGTTGAGCTCGCACACCGACCAGCGCGGCAAGGATGCCTACAACCTGAAGCTCTCGCAGCAGCGCGCCCAGGCCGCCGTCGACTACATCGTGAGCAAGGGCGTCGACAAGGCCCGCATCACGGCCAAAGGCTACGGCGAAACCCGGCCCATTGTGCTGAAGCCGACAACCGAAGAGGAGTACCAGCGCAACCGTCGCACCGAGTTTAAAGTGACGCGCATAGCGAACTAACGGCGCTTTTCTCATCTGGCTAAAAGCCCCCGCAGCTCCGGTTGCGGGGGCTTTTTTGTGGCCAGCAGCTGTTGGCAGGACCAAAAACATGCGAAAGAACCGGGGCTTTGGTCGACCTGGGCCGGCCATCGGTCGAATGGGAGAAATCGGCGAAGCAAGCAGCCATTAAACTGCGCGGCGAACAGGCAATCCAAGCGCCTCTCGCAGCAGTGGAAACCTGCTTTTCCCAACACCTATCTTCTCTTTTTTCATGCGTTTGAAACGCTTTCCCTTCCTGGGCCTGCTGACTGTTGCCGTAGCGGGCTGTAGCGAGCCCGACCTGCCCATACCCGCTCCGGTCGTTCAGCTTTCTGCGGTACCCAACAGCCAGCTGCTGGTAAACCCTACCGGCTACGCGCCGCTGTCGGCTCAGTTGAAGTTTGCCACGGCGGGCGCGGGCACTACCGAAATCCGGGTACACGGCCTGCATGGCGCGGCTTCCGACCTGACGCAGACGATGCACGATGCCGGGCCAACCCACCTGGTGCCCATTCTGGGCCTGTATGCCGATTACTCCAATCAGGTTGACATCACCTTCACGCCGGATAATGGCAGCGCGGGCTTTACCGCGCCCCTCACAATTGATACCGACCCGCTACCGGCCGACCTGCCCACGGCCATCGACGTGACGCAGGCCCCCACGGCCCCACTGGGCAGCGGCCTGACGCTGGTGAGCAATTTCAGCGCTACCAACCCCTACATCCCGCTCATCGTCGACAATTTCGGCGATGTGCGCTGGCTGCTCAATTTTGCCACGCACCCCGTGCTGAAAACCCTGGCTTACGACTGCGGCATCAGCCATCTACGCAACGGCAACTATCTGTTTGGCGACAAAAACACCAGCCAGCTCTACGAGGTGAGCGCGCTGGGCGAGCTGCTGAATATCTGGCCGATGCCCGGCTATACCTTTCATCACGAAGTAGTGGAGAAGCCGGACGGCAACTTCCTGCTGACGGTGAATAAAACCGGCAGCACGCACCCCGACGGTACCCCCACCACCGAGGACTTCGTGCTGGAGCTGGACCGCCACAGCGGGACCCTGGTGCACGAGTGGGACCTGCGCGCCCTGCTCGACGAAAACCGCCACGCCCTGGAGCCCGACCCCGTGGACTGGCTGCACACCAACGCCGTGCTTTATGACCCCACCGATAATACGGTCGTGATTTCGGGGCGCTTCCAGGGCGTGGTGAAGGTGGGCTACGACGACCGGATTGTGTGGCTGCTGGCGCCGCACCGGGGCTGGGGCCGCAACCGCCTCGGGCAGGATTTGAACCAGTACCTGCTCACGCCCCTGGATGCGGCCGGCGAGCCCATTACCGACCCGAGTGTGCCTGAGGGCAGCACCAACCACCCCGACTTCCAATGGAACTGGTACCAGCACTCGCCCACCAAAATGCCCGACGGCGACTGGCTGCTGTTTGATAACGGTACGCACCGCAACTTCGACCCCGCCCCGGGCACCTACAGCCGGGCCGTGGAATACCGCATCGACCCGGTGCGGATGACCGTGCAGCAGGTGTGGACTTATGGGCAGGCGCGCGGCACCGACACGTATTCGTCCATCGTATCGCGGGTCGAATACCTGCCCGGGGTGAACCACGTGCGGTTTTGCCCGGGCTACCAAGTGCCCACCGCCACGGGCCTGGGCGGCAAAATTATTGAGGTGGATTATGCCAGCCGGCAGCCGCTTTTCGAAATGGACCTGACGGTGGCCAATGGCTTCGGCTTTCATCGGGCCGACGTGACGCACTTCGGACAGTAGGGCCGGCCGCAACGTGGCACAGGTTTTGGAAATGGGTTCGCGGCCGGAAGTTCCGGCCGCGCTTATTCTTTTTGAAGCCATGAAAAAGGCTCTACTTCTCGCTCTGGCCGCGCTGCTTGCGGCGGCCGCCCCCGCCTTGGCGTATCCGCCCGCCCCGGCCAACGTTAACTTCACGTCCGAGCGCGGCCTGCCCTTCAGCCTGGTGCTCGATGGGCGGCCCCTGACCCGGGGCGTGGCCCGGCAGGTGCACGTCGACCAGTTGGTACCCGGCCAGCACTGGGCCGATTTTTCGGTGCCAACGGCCTACGGCGGGGCATTGCGCTTTCGCCGGCGCGTGTGGCTGGAGCCGGGCGTGGAAACCTCGTTTGTGCTGGTGGCCCGCCCCGGCTGGCCCCTCGATTTGCGTGAGATAAGCGCTGTGTCGTTGTACGGCCCACGCGGTGGCCACGGCTACCCGGGCAGCTATGGCTACGGCAACGGCGGAGCCTACAACAGCCCCCAGCCCTACGGCACTAGCCCGCCCTACCCCAATAGCGGCTACCCCGGCAACAATGGCAACGGCAACGGCCCCAACGGCAACTACCCCGGCAACAATGGTAATGGCAGCGGCTACCCGAACAACGGTGGAAACAGCTACCCTGGCAACAATAGTGACAACGGCAGCTACCCTGGCAACAATGGCAGCAATGGCAGCTACCCGAACAACGGCAGCAATGGTTACCCTAACAACGGCAACGGCAGCCATGCACCCAATGCGCCCGGCTACCCCGGCAGCGGCGGCGGCTACTACCCCGGCACGGCTACCAGCAGCTACCGCACCTTGCCCGCTCCCGAAGTCAGTAATCTGGTGCAGAGCGTGCAGCATGAGCGCTTCGACGACAACAAGCTGCGCACCGCCAAGCAGGGCCTGGCCCAGAGCGCGGTGAGTGCCGACGACCTGAAGCGCCTGTTGCAAGCCCTGGACTTCGAGCCTTCGCGCGTAGACCTGGCCAAGTTCGGCTACGCCCACCTAACCGACCCGGACAACTTTGAGCGTGCCCTCGATGGCTTGCAATTCGAAACCAGCCGGCAGGAAGTGGAAGAAGCGCTCAGCTCCACCCCGCAGAACTAAGGTGTGGAACAAGGCCTCAGGATTTATGCAGTTGAGTAGCCGCGAAGCGGCTAAATGAACTTGTCAGCTGAGCAAGTCCTAAGGCACACAAAAAAGGCGGCTGTCGATGCGACAGCCGCCTTTTTTGTGCGTTGAGACTCCTTAGCGCAGACGGTCGGCGCTGCGCACCAGCTGCTCGTCGCGGCGAATGAAGCGGCTGGCCAGCAGGTTGAGTAGCAGGGCCAGCGTGGGCAGGTAGAAGCCCAGCAGCAGTTCGCCTTCGAGCTTCACATTGAGCATTTGTTCGCCCTTGGTGTAAAAGAGGAACTCGGCTCCCAGCGTGCCCACGATGAGCAGCATGTTGACGGTACCCAGCAGCAGCTGGCGCAAACGGTTGCGGAACTGGAAAATCTCATAAAAAGCCAGCGCGGCCGAGGCGGTGGCCAGTGAGCCAATCAGCCAGACGGGGCCGGGGCCGGCGGACAGGGCCACGCCTTTGGTCACGTACCCGAAGGCCGTCAGGGTGAGCTCCTGGCCGGTAAGGGGGTCGATTTTGTGCCACAGGGGCAGGGCCAGCAGGCTGAGCATGGCCAGGGCCAGCAGGAGCAAAAACACGCTTTGAATTCTTTGTATCATCTTTGCGGTTGTGAAAAAGGCCCGCGCCTGCGTGCGAAGCCTGGCCAAAATTAGCCCTCAACCGGCGGACTTGCTCCGCCCCAACGATA
>JALYUI010000453.1 GCA_030853845.1 Bacteroidota bacterium
GCGCTAGCCAGCTCAACAATAGGCAGCTTGAGCGCCCAAAGTCGGTTTCCCGGCCATGCCGCCGGGCCGCCAAAGGTCGCCGCCGTTGAGGCGCACAACGAAACTGCCGCTCCCAGCTTTTCGCGCCAGGTGCGTGATGCGCAGCGCATTACTTTATTTTTGGCTGATGCGCTTTGCCTCACTACGGCGCAGCAGCTGGCGCTCCAGCAGCATACGGTGGCCCAGCACACGGCCCTGCTGCTGGCCACCAGCGATAGCGACATCCAGGCGGCCCAGCTGAACTACCTGGCGGCGGTACGGCGCGTGCTGGCCGCCAGCCAGCTGGAAGCCTACGTGGCCCTGCGCCAGAAGCTGGCCGGCACCACGCTGCCCATAGACGGCCTGGAACTAGCCGTGCGCTAATCGCCCCAACCGCACTTTAGGGCGTCGCATCCCCGTCGCCAGCCTCATCTCTCTACCACTACTGCCCGGTTGGGCGGCTGGTCACCAAGTTATTCTGCAAAACTCTGTGCTCACCTCCGTTCCCCTCCGCGTTGCGGGGCGTTTGCAATTATTCTTTAGCCCGAGCCTCGGGGGTAGGCAGGGGCGGCAGCTGCTGCCGCAGCAGGGTCTGCACTTCGGGGTGCTCAAAATCGGCTTCCGTCTGGATATGGGGCATGAGACCCGCCATGATAATATCCTGCCGCTGGCCGGCCGCCCAGGCTTCGGCGTAGGGCGTATCGGAAAACGTGACCTGCGCGTACAGCGGCATCCAGCGGCCGGGAAACTGAGCCGCTATTTTGGCCTCGATTTTTTTCTGGAGCAAAAAGCGCGGGTCGGCCACGCGGTCACGCATCTCAATGAAGTTGTAGATGGCCAGGTCGGCCATGGCATCGGCATCGGGCTTGCGGCTGGTCTGGAACTCTGCAAATACGGCCGGCCAGTCGGCATCGCCATGCTTATCGAGCAGCTGGTTGAGCACGGTGCAGTCCTCGAAGCCCGCATTCATGCCCTGCCCATAAAACGGCACAATGGCGTGCGAGGCATCACCGAGCAGCAGCACGTCGTCGTCGTACTTCCAGGGGTAGCAACGGATGGTGACCAGCGAGCCCGTGGGGTGCGCAAAAAACTCCTCGGTCAGAGCGGGCATCAGCGGCACGGCATCGGGAAAAACCCGGTCGAAAAAAGCCGTCACGTCGGCCGGGGTGCGCAGGGTGGCAAAGCTTTCGGGGCCTTCGTAGGGAAAAAACAGGGTGGCGTTGAACGAGCCGTCGAGGTTGGGCAGGGCAATCATCAGGTACTGCCCGCGCGGCCAGATGTGGAGGGCATTTTTCTCCAGCGCCCAGGTGCCGCCAGGGCCGGCCTCCATGCTGAGCTCCTTGTAGCCGTAGTCGAGGTAGTCCTGCGAGTAGTCGTAGCGGTCGGTGCGCTGCATGGTGCTGCGCACGGCCGAAAAGGCCCCATCGGTACCGAAGAGGCGGGTGTAAGGCACCGTTTGTTCCTGCCGGGTGGCCGTGTCGAGCAGCTGCAGATGCTGCTGCCGCAGGTCGAGCCCCAGGCACTGCTGGTCGAAGCGCAGCTGCACGCCGGGCTGGGCCTCGGCCAGGTCGAGCAGGCGGCGGTTGAGGTGGCCGCGATTGACGCTGTAGATGGCCTGACCGGCCTGGCCGTAGGGCTGGTAAGTGAGGTGGCCCTGCACGTCGTGCATCACGCGGCCCGTCATCGGAATGCCCACCTGCCGGATATCGTCGGCAATGCCCACGCCGGCGAGGGCGCGCCAGCCGCGGTCGGACAGGGCCAGATTGATGGAGCGGCCTTCCTGAAAGCCGGCGCGGCGCGGGTCGGGCCGGCGCTCGAATACCTGCACCGCATGCCCGCGCCGGGCCAGATACAACGACAACAGGGAACCGACCAGGCCGGCTCCCATGATGGTAACGGGCTCGGCAGCGGGCAGTGGGGGAGTGATGGAAGACATAGGAACAGCACGAGAAGAATGGCAGCGAAGCTACTACGAAAGGCGCGCTTGCGGCGGGCGCGGGCACCCTTTTTGGTCGGGAGGATGGCCCGGTCGGGCGTGCCCCGGCCGGGGTTGAACGCAAAATTCGAAAAGCAGGCAACCGCTGCCGCAACTTTGTCGAATTAGAATTAAACCAATTTTTGCTATGACTACGCTTTCATCTTTCAACCTTCGGCCCGGCTTAGCGCAATGGCGCCGCCGCGCGGCCAGCCGCCGCCAGCAGGTTCGGATGCTGGTTGCCGTCAGCAGCTCGGGCGTAGTGCCTGGCCGGCCAGCCAGGCGCCAGCACCTGCTCCCACTCCCCCCGGCCGTGTGCCCGGCGGCGGTCGGAATTCGGGTGGGAGAGTTTTTAGTAGGAGAAAAGGGGGACCATCGTATTCTGGGCCACCCGGACATTCGGTATTAAAACGCTGAAAGAGAAATGATTGAAATTTTATCTAGGGTTAAGTGCATTTTAACAAAACCAGTTTGTTAAAAAATAAAATGTACTACCTTTGAGGGGTATTCATCCTTAATTTCACTTATATGCGTATTATTTACTGGTTGCTTCTGTTAATTTGTTTGCTGCCGCTGCGCAGCTGGGCGCAGGGTCCGCAGGGAGTGAACGGCACCGTGCAGACGGAGGCCGGAGTTCCTCTCCCGGGCGCGACGGTTTTCTTTAAAGGTACTTATACCGGGGCTAGCTCCAACGAAGAGGGTCAGTTCCAACTGAAAGGGGACTTTTCGAAGGGTACCCTCACGTTGGTAGTTTCATTTATCGGCTACGAAACCCAGGAGCTTCTTCTCACGGCTCCCGACAATGCCCTGGTGGTGACGTTGCGCCCCAGTGCCATGCTCGACCAGGTAGTAGTTGCGGCTTCCCGTGTAGAGGAAAACATCGGCCAGGTGCCCGTTACGATTGAGAAGCTCGACCAGCGTCAGGTGGAGCAGATTACCACCCCCGACCTCGTGGCGGGCCTGGGCCGCTTCAAGGGCATCGATATCAGTAGCTCGAGCATGCTCTCGACCAGCTTTAGTACGCGCGGCTTCAACTCCTCGCGCTCCGAGCGAGTCATTCAGCTGGCCGATTACATGGACACGTCCATTCCCAGCCTTACCAGCAACTTCGGCAACCTGCTTGGTACGCCCATTCTGGACGTAGCCAGCGTGGAAATTGTGCACGGCCCGGCTTCGGCTCTCTACGGGGCCAATGCCTTCAACGGCGTACTGCTCACCAACTCGAAAGACCCCTTCAAAGACCAGGGCCTGACGGTGCGCGTGCGCGGGGGCAATCGCAACCTGCGCGATGCGCAGTTGCGCTACGCCCAGAAAATTGGCGAACGGGTGGCGTTTAAAATTGTCGGCGGCTTCACGCAGGCCGACGATTTTATTGCCGATAATCAAAGCGCGACCTCAACCCAGATTGAGCCAAACAACAACGCTGCGGGTTCGAACCTGGGTTACGATGCCGTGAGCCGCTATGGCGATGTAGGCAACACCTTTGGTGCTTCGGGCGGTGCATTGGCAGGTAAAACGGTGTTTCTGCCGGGCTATTCGGAGGGTGATTTGATTGCGAGCGATAACAAAACGCACTCTTATAAAATCGCCCCCAGCCTCTCGGTACTGCTAACTGACAAAATCAAAGCCACAGTTGATTATAAATACACGAACGCCACTACCACTTACCAGAGTGCCAGCCGCTACCGTTTCATTAACAGCGGCGCGCACCA
This sequence comes from Bacteroidota bacterium, assembly GCA_030853845.1. Taxonomy (GTDB): domain Bacteria; phylum Bacteroidota; class Bacteroidia; order Cytophagales; family Hymenobacteraceae; genus Hymenobacter. The sequence goes on from JALYUI010000453.1 coordinate 3,706, forward strand.
AGGTCGGATTCAGCTGGAAGGACGTAACTGGTTTGTGCGCGCATTCACCACGCAGGACTTCTCGGGCGGGCGCGACCCTAATACCAATGGCTCTTATAATTTGGGCTTCCTGGGTGCCTTCCTGCAAGCTCAACAGGCCATCGGAGCCAATGGCCAGCCGGTAGTAGACGCCGGCGGCCACCCTGTAAGCTATGGCCAGCGCTACTTCGGTACGTATGCTGCGGTGTATAACCAGGCCTATGCGGCCAACGGCCACGATGCCAATGCTGCCGCCCTGAGCGCACGCAACGCGGCGAACTCCAACGCGCCCCAGCTCCAGCCCGGTACTCAGGCATTTGACGACGCCCGTAATGCCATTATCCACAATCCGACGCCTGGGCAGGGTGCGCGCGTGATTCTGCGCTCCATCCTGACCGATGGCAGCGCTCAGTACAACTTCAGGTCCGACATCGTTGACCTGACCGTAGGGGGGGCTTACCGGCAATACTACCTGGGCTCTGACGGTTCGTTGTTCGAAGATACCAAGGACGGCGACCGGATTCCCAACTACGAGTACGGTGCCTACGTTCAGGCCAGCAAAGCCCTGCTCGACGACCACCTGAAACTGGCCTTCGCCGGCCGGGTCGACCGGTTCAAAAACTTCGGCTCGGCGTTTTCGCCGCGGGCTTCGGTGGTATACTCGCTTGGGGCCGACAAACTGCAAAACTTCCGCGCCAGCTTCAGTCGTGCCTTCCGCGCTCCTACCCAGAACGACCAGTACATCAAGCTGGACGTGGGCCGCGCCTTCCTGCTCGGCAACGTGCGCAACGGCTTTCAGGGCTATACAACCGGAGCCACGGCCGTAGCGGCAAATCCGGCCCTGTTCGCGCCAGGCAATGAGGCTGCTCTGACT
>JALYUI010000460.1 GCA_030853845.1 Bacteroidota bacterium
GCGTGCTCCAGCCGGGCACCCTGCCCACCACCGACGGCATCGCCCCCATCATCCAGAAGTCGTTCTACATCAGCCGCATCTACGACCTGAAGTGGGACCTGACCAAGAGCCTGATTTTCGACTACACGGCCAATAACCGAGGCGTGATTGACGAGGGCGTGGGCCGCACCATTGGCAGCAGCCCCGAGGCCATCGACAACCGCTCCCAGCTCCAGAAAAACTTTCTGCAAGGTGGACGCACCATCAACTTCACCCAGACGGCCGCCCTTACCTACCGCCTGCCGCTCGATAAATTCCCTCTCACCGACTGGCTGAGCGCCGATACCCGCTACGCGGCCAACTACATCTGGCAGGCAGCATCGCTGGGCCAGACTGTACTAGCCAACCCGCTCGACCCCAGCAGCACCGATACCCGGCCTATCAATTTGGGTAACACTATTCAGAACAACCGCGAGTTGAGTGCCAATGGCAAGGTCGACCTGGTGAAGCTCTACAACAAGGTGAAATTCCTCAACGTCATCAACAACGCCCCACCGCCCGCCGACCGCGGCCGCAGCACCGCCGCCCGCCTGCTGAACCCCGAAGACCCCGCCAACGCCAGCCGCAAGCCCGTAGCGGCTCCCGCTGACACCGCCAAAGAGCAGTACCGCTTCGTGAAAGCCGTGCTGCGCGGCCTGATGACGGCCCGCTCCGTCAACTTCACCTACCAGCGCAACGAAGGTACCCTGCTGCCCGGCTACCTGCCTAAAACCTCCCTGTTCGGCTTCGACAACGGCTTCACCGCTCCCGGCCTGCCCTTCATCGCGGGCAAGCAGTACGACCTGAACGACCTGTATGAGTTGGCAGCGAGTCGGGGCTGGTACACCAACGAAAGCCAGTACCTGAACACCGCCTTGAGCAACCTGCTTACCGAAAACCTGACCGTGCGCACGGCGCTGGAGCCCATCCGGGGCTTCAATATTCAGGTAGATGCCCGGCGACAGCTTGCCCGCAACCAGCAGGTGTACTACCGCCGGTTGGTGAACGACACAACGCTGGTAGTTTCGACGGAAGTTGACCCCCTAACGAATCGCTTCTTGCTGGCCGCCCACCCGCTGCTGGGCAGCGGCTCGTTCCAGACCTCGACAATCACCATCCAAACCCTGTTTGGCGACCTGGGGGCCAATGGCGAGACTTCGAAAGCCTTCGAGCAGTTCGTAAAAAACCGGGGCATCGTGCGCGACGAGCTGGCGAAGGTCAACCCCAGCACGGCTGGCATCGGTTACAGCTATAATTCCCAGGATGTTCTCATTCAGAGCTTCACCGATGCCTATCACGGCCGCTCGTCCGACGGCTACCAGGCCAAGAAGTTTAGCCCCTTCGCCATGCTGCCGCTGCCCAACTGGCGCGTCGACTACAATGGCTTTGCCGATTTGCCGCTCGTGAAGCGCTACTTCTCCTCATTTACCCTCAACCACGCCTACCGCTCCGATTTCCAGATTGGCAGCTACAACACGGCCACTATCTACGACACGGAGCCTGATTTTCCTACGAAGCTTACCCAGAATAACCTGTTTATCCCCTACTACATCGTCGGACAGGTCAATATCATCGAGTCGCTGTCGCCGCTTATCGGGGTAAATTTCCAGACGGTGAGCCGCGCCACCGGCCGCCTCGAATACCGCACCGACCGCCGCCTGACCCTGAACGTGACCAACGCCCAGGTGACGGAGTTCTACACCAAGGAAATCGTGATTGGCCTGGGCTACGCCACCAACAGCCTGAAGCTGCCCTTCCGCATCGGCGGCGAGCAGCGCGTGCTCAAGAACAACCTCACCGCCCGCCTCGACCTGAGCATCCGCGACAACATTACCGTGCAGCGCAGCATCGAAAACGTGGTCGACCCCAACAACGACCCGACTACGCCGGCTTCGGTGGGCATTGCCCGCAGCACCATCACCAACGGCAACCGCACCTTCCAGCTGCGTCCCACCATCGACTACCTGCTCAACACCCGCCTCAACCTGCAGCTCTACTTCAGCCAGAACATCACCACGCCGCGCATCAGCAACGCCTTCCGCAACACGGCCACCGAAGGTGGCCTCCAGCTCCGCTACAGCCTCACGCAGTAGGAATTATGAGTTATGAATTATGAATTATGAGTTGTTCGGTCGAGAATTATCGAGTGGAGAAGTTTGCCGGCTCTACTTTTGATGCACCACTGCTGTTGGCCGCCTAAACGGGCCAACTCATAATTCATAATTCATAATTCATAATTCCCTGAAAATGAACCTGCCCGCCACCCTGCACTACACCAAAGACCACGAATGGATTCGCGTTGAAGGCGATGCCGTGTACGTTGGCATCACCGACCACGCCCAGAAAGAGCTCGGCGACATCGTGTACGTCGACATCGATACCCTCGATAAGGAGGTGGCCCAGCACGACGTATTCGGCACCGTGGAAGCCGTGAAAACCGTTTCCGACCTGTTCAGCCCCATCACCGGCACGGTGCTGGAAATAAACGACAAGCTCGGCGACGCCCCCGAAACCGTTAACTCCGACCCTTACGGTGACGGCTGGATGGTAAAAATATCCATCGCCAAGCCCGAGGAGCTCGAAGGCTTGCTGTCGGCCGAAGCTTACGGCGAGCTGGTGGGTGCTTAAATCAGGTTTCTGATTGCTTGTTTCTGGTTTCCTGTTGTAGCTACTCAGGGCTGAATTACAGTTCGACTCGAAACCTGGAACAAGCAACCAGAAACCTTTGTAGCACGGCTTTCGCTTGTGCGCCGCGATGCTCATGCCACCGCCTGTTCCGCCCAAGCTGCCCCGGCTGCCCGCTCCGCGCCCCTATGCCGCCCTGCCACTGTTGTGGGCCGCCGTGGTGCTGGTGCTCACCCTCACCCCCGCCAATGAAATGCCGCGCACGCCCGTGTGGGAGCTGCTGTCGTTCGACACAGCTGCCCACGCGGGCGTGTTTTTCGTACTGGCGGGCCTCAACTGGTTTTCACTACGCCGGCAGCGCCGCTGGCCCTGGCTGGCCCGGCACGTTGGCACGGTGGTACTGGCCGGCAGCCTGCTGTTCGGCGCGCTGATTGAGGGATTGCAAATGAGCATGCACCTGGGCCGCCACGGCGAATGGTCCGACCTGCTCAGCGATGGCCTCGGGGCGGCGCTGGCCGTGGGCTTTGCTACCGCCTGGGCGAGCCGCCGGAGCCGCCCGGCCGCTGCCCGGTTGGCAGCCGGTCTACTGCTGGCCGCCCTGGCCCTGCCCACCCCAGGCTTTGCCCAGCACCTGCCCCGGGTACGACACACTATTAAAGTGCTGGCCTCGCCCCGGCTGCACGGGCGCGGCTACGTGCAGCAGGGCGAGCACCTGGCCGCCGCCTACCTGCGCGCCCGCCTCCAAGCGCTGAAGCTAGAGCCGCTGGCTCCCGACTATACCCAACCCTTCGTGCTCGACGTGAACACCTTTCCAGGCGGGGTGGCCGCCTCTATCCGGGCCGAGGGCGGCGGGCCGGCCTGGGGCTGGCAGCCGGGCACGGCCTGCATCGCGGCCCCCAACTCGGCCGCCGGCAGCGTGAAAGGCCGCCTACTGCTGCTCGACACGCTGGTGTTTACCAAAGCTTCGGTGCGGGCGCGCTACCTGCGCACCGCCTGGGCCAAGCGCGTGCTGCTGCTCCGCGCCGCCGACCAGGCCCGCCTGGCCCAGCTGCCCCCGGCCGTGCAGGAGCACCTGAACACGGCCGCCGCCTGGATTACGGTAGTGCCTAAGCTCACGGCCTCGCTGGCCGCCGAGCAGGCTCCCCAGCCCCGCGTGGAGGTGCTAGCCGAGAAAGTGCCGCTGTGGCTCGACAAAGCCATTTTCGGCGATACTGCCACCGGCGCGCCCAAGGGCCGCGCCGTGTGGGCCACCGTGCGGGTGGGCGCGCAGCTCCGGCGCGGCTACCAGACTCAGAACCTCGCCGCCGTGATACGTGGCACCATCCGGCCCGATTCCTTTTTAGTCGTATCGGCGCACTACGACCACCTGGGCATGATGGGGCCGCACGTTTACTTTCCCGGGGCCAACGACAATGCCAGCGGCGTGGCCATGCTGCTGGAACTGGCGGCGCATTACGCCCAGCCCGAAAACCACCCCGCCTACTCGGTGGTGTTTCTGCTTTTCGGGGCCGAGGAAGCCGGGCTGGTGGGCTCGCAATACTTCGTGGCCCACCCATTGGTGCCGCTTGGCCGCATCAAATTTCTGATGAACCTCGACCTGCTGGGTACTGGCGAGAAAGGTGCCACCGTGGTGAATGGGCGCATCTACGAAAGCGCCTTCCGCCGCCTCACGGCCCTCAACGACGCGCACCACTACCTGCCCGCCCTGGGTGCCCGCGGCCGCGCCGCCAACTCCGACCACTACCCCTTTTCCGAAGCCGGCGTACCAGCATTCTTCCTTTACACCCGCGGTGGCAGCGCCGCCTACCACGACGTGGACGACCGGCCCAAAGCCCTGTCGCTGGTTGGCTTTGCCGGGGCCTTCCGGCTGGTACGCGACTTTATGAACGAGTTGGGGGCGGCCCCGGCGCAACGGTAAGAGCAAGCTATTGCAGTTGTCACGCATCTATGTGAGCGCCTATATGGACGTCATGCTGAGCTTGTCGAAGCATCTCTACCACAATAC
>JALYUI010000485.1 GCA_030853845.1 Bacteroidota bacterium
GAGCTGGTCTTCGGACGTGGCCAGCACGTGGGCGTCATTTACTTGAAATAAGGCAATGGTCTGGCCCACGGCCAGCTCGTTAATAAAGCGGCGGTAGGTTTCGACTTCGGGTAATTCGGGCACGAGGAAGTGTTGAGGGATAATCGTTGAGTTTAACAGCACGTCATGCTGAGCGGAGCCGAAACATCCCTACCGCTTTGGCCAAATCGTTGCAACGAAGCGGTAGAGATGCTTCGGCAAGCTCAGCATGACGGGCTTGAAATTCCGTTTCGTTCTACTCAAACCTTAACATTTTCCCAGGTGCCCGAATTACCCGAAGTCGAAACCTACCGCCGCTTTATCGACGAGCTGGCCGTGGGCCAGACCATTGCTGCCGTGCAGGTGAACGATGCCCACGTGCTGGCCACGCCCGAAGACCAGCTCCGCGCCGGCCTCGTGGGCCGCACCATCACGGGCACCAGCCGCCTGGGTAAAAACTGCTTCCTGGAGCTGGATAATGGCCAGGTCCTGGTCCTGCACTTCGGCATGACCGGCGACGTGGGGGCTTACCGCGACGAGCCCGATGCCCCGCGCTTCACCCGCGTGGCCCTGCACCTGGCCGATTCCGGCCTGCGCCTGGCCTTCATCGACCCACGCAAGTTCGGCCGCATCCGGCTGGCCGAAAGCGCCGCCGCCCACCAGGCCGCCAAGAAAATTGGCCCCGATGCCCTCGCCATTACCACTGCCGAATTGCAAGCCAGGCTCAGCCGCCGCAAAACGCTGCTGAAACCCCTGCTGCTCGACCAGGGCATCACCGCCGGCCTCGGCAACTGGATTGTGGACGAGGTGCTGTTTCAGTCCAGAATTCACCCCGAGCGGCTGGGGTCTTCGCTCACCGATAAGGAATTCAAAGCCCTGCACGCCGCCATTCAGCTGGTGCTGACCACGGCCATTGCCCACGAGGCCAACTACCGGCACTTCCCCAAGTCATTTCTCATCCACGCCCGCGAGTGGGACGACTCGGCTGCGCCCGGCTCCGACGCGCACACCTTCTGTCCGCGCCATGCTAAGGTTAAAATCGAGAAATACTATGTGGGCGGCCGGGCTACCTATATCTGCCCGAAGTGCCAGCCCGCGCCCGTTTCAGAGTGAGATGGAACCGCCCGCCATGCAGGCTCCGAACCCAATGAGCAGCACCAGCAGCAGGCTCAGCCAGTACGCGCGGGTTGTTTCCGGGATTTTGCTGGTCAGGGCCAGCCCCAGCAGTATAAACAGATGAATACCCAGCGCAAACGCCATCATGAGAACGAAGCCCAGCTCCGATTCCTGGCCCCGGTTGAGCAGCCGCAGCAGCACTGCCAAGCCCAGTATAATGGCCAGGTTAATGGCGGCAATTCGCTGAAACGGGGTTTTCATGGGAAAAAGCGAAAGGAAACAGGTTACAAAACAGTACCCGCATCAGGCACCGGGAGCCAGAGCGTGACGCTAGAAACCCAGGCTGCCGCTGCACATGCCCCAGCCTATCAGCAGCAGCACCAGTCCGATGAGGACGGCAATCAGGCAGCCATTCGATTTGGGCGGCTCATTGGAAGGCGGCGGCAGTGGCTTCAGCAGCTCCATTAAATAATGCCCACTCGCTCGGCCCGCAATTCCTCCAGCCGCGCCAGCTTCTCGGGGTCGCGGTAGAAGATGTTCATGGTTTCAAACGGAATGATTTTCAAATCCTTGCTCACGATGTGGACGCAGGATTTTTTCACCGCCCGCACGTCGAAATTATAGGCATCCATGAATTGCAGGATGATGATGCGGAACAGGTTGTCGTAGCCCAGGTTGGGGGCCGACACCTGCGGCAGGCAGCACAGTAGCTGGTTGATTTCGGGCACCACGGTATCGACGGTATTCGCGGTGCTGAAGAGCTTGAGCATGTGCTGGCGCAGGCGCGGGTCGCGCTCATACACAATGGTGTTGCCGCCGCTTTGGAGCAGCTCGGCGGGGTCCACGTAGCGGGTGAGGGGGAATACTTCACCGTCGAGCTTTAGCGCGTAGGCCATGGCCAGCGCGTCGGGGTTGCAAGGGACGGGCAGTAGGTCGGCGGCCGTGAACACCGGGCTTTGGTCGATGATGCCCTGGCGCACTTCGGTAAGCGAAAACGAGTCAGTTTCGGGGTTGAAATTGTCGAGCCGCCCGGCCGCCTGGGTGGGCTGGAATGTGACCCCGCGAATGCACCGCTGCTTGAGCGCGTAGTCGATGATATCGCCCATTTCGTCGTCATTCAGGCCCTTTTGCAGCGTCACTACCAGCGTGGTGCTCAGGTTATACTTGTTCAGGTGCTCGATGGCCTGTTTGCGCACCTCGCGCAGGTCGCGGCCGCGCATGGCCAGCAGCACGTTCTCGCGGAACGAGTCGAACTGCAGATACACTTCGAACGCGCCCGCATACGTGGCCAGCCGCGCCACAAACGCCTCGTCCTTGGCCAGGCGCACGCCGTTGGTGTTCACCATCAGGTGCTTAATGGGCTTGCGCTTGCACATGTCCAGAATCTCCCAGAACTGCGGGTGCAGCGTGGGCTCGCCGCCGGATATCTGGATAACGTCGGGCTCGCCCTCGTTGGCGACTACGAGGTCCACCATCGCCTCCACCTCTTCCAGGGTGCGGTGCCGGCCGTGGGTGGGGCTGCTTTCGGCGTAGCAGGTGGGGCAGGTGAGGTTGCAGCGGTCGGTTATCTCGATGACGGTGAGGCAGCTGTGCTGCTCGTGGTCGGTGCACAGGCCGCAGTCGTAGGGGCAGCCAAAATGCGTGGCCGTGCCAAAGCGGCGCGGCGTTTCGCTGGGCTTCACGTAGTTGCGGATGCTCTTGTAATACTCAATGTCGGTGGCGATGCGCACCTTCTGCCGCCCATGCTCGGGGCAGCGCTTGAGCATGAACACGTTACCGTCCTCAAAAATGATTTTGGCCTCGATGCGGCGCAGGCACTGCGGGCATAGGCTCAGCGTGAAGTCGTAGTAGGTGTAGGGCCGTTCTGGCATGGGGAGTTAGGAAAGGTGAGCGGGGAATCAGCGGCGGAAGATACCAGGGTTATTCCCGAATAGCACCACGTCATGCAGTGAATAACAGGACGTCATGCAGAGCGTCGCGAAGCATCTCGCGTGTGGTAGTAATCTCAATCGTTGCAATGCCATTC
>JALYUI010000500.1 GCA_030853845.1 Bacteroidota bacterium
GATTTACTACCACACGCGAGATGCTTCGACTCCGCTGCGCTGCGCTCTGCATGACGTTCAGGAACCGTTCTTAAAACAACGATGCCACGCTGTGCAGCAGAGCCGGCGCGTTGGCAGCCAGCTCGCCCTGGGCGTTGGTGAACAGGAAGAAGTACAGCGGCATGGCCGCGAAGCCGGCCGACACCACCACGGCGAAGGCGTAGCCCACGTAGGTGATGAGCGGGGTGTACTTGCGGTGGTTCAGGCCCAGGGTCTGGAAGCCCGAGCGGAAGCCGTGCCAGAGGTGGTAGCCCAGGCTGATTTGGGCGGCCACGTACAGTAGTACGTACCACCAGATGTGGAATGACGACACCACGGCCAGGTACAGGTTGTCGTAGTCGCGGGTTTCGAGGTTGGCCCCGCCCATGTGGCTGAGGTCGCCGGCGAAACGGGCGCGCCAGAAGAAGTTGTAGAGGTGGACAATCAGGAAAATCAGGATGATGCTGCCCAGGATGCCCATGTTGCGCGAGGTCCACTCCGAGTTCTGCTCCGAATGGTTGCTCACGTAGCCCTGCGGGCGGGCGGCCTTGTTGCGGCGCGTGAGCAGTAGGGCCTCAAAAATGTGGAAGCCAAAGCCCAGCACCAGTCCCCACTCGATGGTGCGAATGATGGGGTTGGTGCCCATAAAGTGCGAGTAGGTGTTGAAAGCCGCGCCCTGGTCGTGCTTGAACAGCTGCAGGTTGCCAACGAGGTGAACTACCAGGAACGTGCACAGAAACAAGCCGGTAAGGGCCATAATAATCTTCCGGCCGATACTACTGGTGATGGTTTTGGAAATCCAACTCATATTGTCGCCAAACTTGGGAAGTGAAGAAGTATGTTTAGGTTGCCCAAAGGTAGGCCCCAACCCGCAAACGGGCCAACGCCCGGCCCGATTCTTGCGCGCTGCCCGGGCCGCGATAAACCCACGGCGGTCGTGGTGAATCTATCCGCGTCCGGCATCGTTAAACAAATTCTGTCCGGTAGCGGTGGTGGTGTAAGCCACCTAGGGCTGCCGCTGGCGGAATACCTGCTTTTCTCTCTTCCACCTCCCTCCTCAAGATGAGTACAACCACTTCCCTCCGGGTACGCAGCCGGGTACGGCTGGCCACGCTGCTGCTATTGCTGCTGAGCGGCCTGGCCCTGCGGCCGCAGTCGGCCCGGGCCAGCCACCTGCGCGCCGGCGACATCCGCGTCACCTTCGATACTACGGCCAACGCGCCGGCCGGCTCGTTGCGGGTGTTTTTCCGGATGATTCTCTACACGAATAATAAAAACACTAGCGCCCGGGCCACTAATGCGACCATCTTCTTCGGTGATTTCACGTCGAGCTGTATTGATGGCATCGCCCGCACCGGCCCGGATGTGCCTTACTCACTCAATCCGGATGTCAGCATCAACGTATTCTACTTCGAGCACACCTACCCCTCGGCCCGGCAGTACACCGTACACTACATTGGTGAAAACCGTGTTGCCAGCGTGCGCAATATGTCGAACTCGGCCAGCCAGGACTTTTACATCGGCACCACGTTCAGCTTAAACCCGACCCTGGGCCGCAACCACAGCCCCGTGCTGCGCACGCCGGCCGTGGATGCCGCAGCCGTGGGCCGGGTGTTTCTACACAACCCTGCGGCATACGATGCCGACGGCGACTCACTCTCGTACCAGCTGGCTCCCAGCCGGCAGGTGCCGGGCGGAGCTGCCTCCGTGGTAGGCCCGCCCTGCCCGGCCCCGGCCCCGGGCAACAATAACCCTATACCGCAGCCCTGCACCGACTTCCACTACCCCAACGACCCGATTGTGACGGCCATCCCGCCGGTGCAGGTAGCCTATTCCGGTCCGCCGGTGGGCGTGCCGGGTGCGCCGGCCATCTTCGTGATGGACCCCCTCACCGGGCAGATTACTTGGAATGCGCCGGTGCTGGCTGGCGAGTACAACGTGGCTATGGAAGTAATAGAGTGGCGGCGCTACCCGGGCAGGATATATACTAAAATCGGCACGGTTATCCGCGACCTACAGATTACGGTAGTTAACACGGCCAACCTGCCGCCCACGCTTACTATTCCGCCAAACCTGTGCGTGATTGCCGGCCAAACGGCCACGGGCATCGTGACGGCTACCGACGGCATCGGCCCCAATACCACCCAAACGCCGGTGACGCTCTTCGCCTATTCGGGCATATTGCCGCCCGCCACTTTCGTGCAAAGTCAGTTCGGCCCGCCCACGGCCCAGGGTACTTTTGTCTGGCCCACGAACTGCAACAACGTGGCCAAGGAGCCCTACCTGGTGGTGTTCAAGGCCCAGGACAGCCCCACGCCGCTGTCGCCCGCCAACCCCCCGCTGGTCGACATCCGGCCCTGGCTGATTACCGTGGTGGGGCCGCCGCCGCAAAACCTGGTGGCCACGCCTACCGTGGGCAACCCCAACAGCATGCGACTGAGCTGGAACACCTATACCTGCGCCAACGCCGAGTTTATCAATATTTACCGCAAAACCGACCCTTCAACGACCTTCGTGCCGAGTGCCTGCTTAACGGGCATTCCGGCCAGCGCGGGCTACACGTTCGTGGCCCGGGTGCCGGCGTCGGCCACCTCGTTTGTCGATACTAACGTGGACCCGGTCACCAGCACCGTGCGCGGCTTCACGCGGGGCGTAAACTACTGCTACCGCATCTACGCCGACTTCCCGCTGCCGGCCCTGGGCCAGAGCATTGCCTCGAACGAGGCCTGCGCCCAGATTCCGGGTCGGGCCGCCCTGCTCACCAAGGTCGATGTGCTATCGACTGCTGCCAGCACAGGCCAGATGCAGGTGTGCTGGACGCAGCCCCGCACCGGCACCGCGCAAGGCTTCGACGGCTCACTGAGCTACGTGCTCAGCCGGGCCGAGGGCCTCAACCCCGCCGCCACGGCCTACCTGCCCGTGGCCACCATCACCACCCTCACCGATACCTGCTACACCGACAGCAACCTGAACACGCTGGCCAAGCAGTACAGCTACAAGCTCGACTTCGTGCGCAGCTTCCCGGTGGGCACGGGTGCCCCCATCACCGAAACTGCCGCGCCGGCCAGCAGCGTGCGCGTGGGTGCCGTGCCCCGCAACTCGGGCACGGCCGCCACCGTGAGCTGGACTTTTAACGTGCCCTGGGACAACACCGCCCAGCCCACGCTGGTGTACCGCAAGGGCCAGACCGGCGGCTACGTGCAGGTTGGCACGGGCACCAGTACGGGCAGCGGCGGCACCTACGCCGACAACGACCGCACGCTGGTGAAAGGCCAGCAGTACTGCTACTACGTGCAGACTGTGGGCCGCTACGCCGGCTTCGCTTTCCTGAGCAGCCTGCCCAACCGCAGCCAGGAAAGCTGCGTGACCCTGAACGCCCCGCCCTGCACACCCATTCTGACGCTGCTGACGACCAACTGCGACAGCCTGGCCAACCTGCAGGAATTCCCGCGCCAGGGCGAGCGCTACACCAACCGCCTGCGCTGGACGCTGGGCAGCCTGCCCACCGGCTGCGACCCCACCATTGCCAGCTACCGCGTGTACTACCGGCCCACGCCCACGGGGCTATTCACGCTGCTGGGCACTACCGCCGCCACCAGCGCCGAGAACTCACCCAGCGAATGCCCGGCCGTGCTGGCGGGCGCAAAATCGGGCCGGGCCACGAACTGGGCCACCGAAT
>JALYUI010000505.1 GCA_030853845.1 Bacteroidota bacterium
GCCGAGGCCGTTGCGCTGGAGCTGCCCTACCCCGATGGCACCCGGCACCGCTTTGCCCTCACGCGCGTGCCGGTGCTGGCCTCGGCCCTGGCGGCCCGCTTCCCCGAAATTCAGACCTACGCCGGCCGCGGCCTCGATGAGCCCACGGCCACGGTGCGCCTCGAAACGGACCCGGGTGGCCTGCACGCCCAGGTGCTCGCGCCCGGCGGCGAGGCCCTGGTCCTGGCGCCGGACCCGGCCGCCCCCGGCCGCTACCACAGTCGCTCCGAAAGCATTCCGCCCTTCGATTGCCAAGCCCTGACGGTGCCCGGGCAGGCACCCCGGCCGCAGTCGGGAGTGGGGGCGGCCCCGCCGGCCCCCTATGGCAGCCAGCTGCGCACGCTGCGCCTGGCCCTGGCCGCCACCGGCGAGTACGTGCAGAACCTGGGTGGCGGCACCGTGAGCGGTACCCTGGCCAGCATGGCCACGCTGGTGAACTCGCTCAACGCGGTGTATGAGCGCGAGCTCGCGCTCCGGCTGCAGCTGGTGGCCAACGACGACCTGCTGATTTTTACCAATGCGGCCACCGACCCCTACGATAACGCCGACCTCACGGCGATGCTGAACGGCAACCAGGCCGTGGTAGACGGGGCCATTACCAGTGCCGCCTACGACGTGGGCCACGTGCTGGGCTACCGGGGCGGCGGCTATTCGGGCGTGGCTTACATCGGCGTCATCTGCAACGGCACTTATAAGGCGCGCGGCACTTCTACCGGCGCTTCGGCTTCGCTGATGGCCACGGTGCTGACCCACGAGATGGGCCACCAGCTGGGCTCGGGCCACACGTTCAACGGCGACCAGGGCAACTGTGGCGGGGGCAACCGCAGCCCCAATACGGCCTATGAGCCCGGTGCGGGCAACACCATTATGTCGTACGACTCGCGCTGCGCACCCGACAACGTGGGGGCCGGCATCCCCTACTTCCACGCGGGCAGCCTCACCGATATTATGCCGCACCTGGCCTGCGCCAGCACCGCCGCCAGCGGCAACCAGCCGCCCAGCCTCACGGTGCCCGCCAGCAACACCTACACCATTCCGCTGGGCACCCCCTTCGCCCTCACCGGCAGCGGCACCGACCCTGACGGCGACGCACTGACCTACTCCTGGGAGGAGCTGGATTTGGGTAATGCATCGGGCCTGGCCGGGGCGGCAACCGATGTGTCGGCCCCACCGCTGTTTCGCAGCTTTGTGCCGGTAGCCAGCGCCACGCGCATTTTTCCATCGCTGGCCAACATCCTGAGCGGCACGGCTTCGACGAGCGAGCAGCTGCCGCTGGTGGCCCGCCCCCTCAACTTCCGCCTCACGGCCCGCGACAACCGGGGCGGGGTGGCCGGGGCCAACGTCACGCTGGCCGTGGCGGCGGCCGGCCCCTTCGCCGTCACGGCTCCCAGCGGCACCTTCACGGCCCGGCCGGGCAGCAGCTACGCCCTCGCCTGGAACGTGCTGGGCACCGACCAGGCCCCGGTGAGCTGCGCCAGCGTGCAGGTGCTGTTTTCCAGCGATGGCGGCCTCAGCTTCCCCACGGTGCTGCTGGCCAGCACGCCCAACGACGGCGCGGCCACGGTGCGCCTGCCCACTACCGCCACCACCCTGGGCCGCCTGAAAATCCAGGCCCTGAACAATGTTTTCTTCGCCGTCAACAACGCCAACATCACCCTGGCCGGCACGCCGCTGCCCGTCGAGCTGGCGGCCTTTAGTGCCGAAGCCCGCGGCTCTGTGGCGCACCTGGCCTGGACCACCGCCTCCGAGAAAAACAGCGCCGGCTTCGCAGTAGAAGCCTCGGGCGACGGCCGCGCCTTCCGCCGCCTGGGCTGGCTAGCCGGCCAGGGCAGCAGCAGCGAAGCCCACCGCTACCAGTTCGACGACGCGACCCTGGGTGCCGCGCCCGGCCCGCTGGTGTACTACCGGCTGCGCCAGCTCGATACCGATGGCACGGCCACGTTCTCGCCGGTGCGCCCGGTAGCCGTGCCCGCCGACCGCCCCACCCAGCTACAGCTGTGGCCCAACCCGGCCCACGGCACGGTAGCGGTGGGCGGCGTGGCCCCCGGCCAGCGGGTGCAGCTGCTCGACCTCACCGGCCGCGTGCTGCGCAGCGCCGTGCTGCCGGCCGAAGGAACCTTGCAGCTGCTGCTACCCGCCGGCCTAGCCCCCGGCCTGTACGTGGTGCGCAGCGGCAGCCAGTCGCGCCGCCTGGCGGTGGAGTAAGCCCCGGGAGGCAGCAGCATGCCGAGCCGCGCGCAGTACCGAGCCTATCGGCTTCTGCGACTTCGGCAAGGCCCTCATACGCCACCACCGACGCCCGCAAATACCAGGACTACGTGGTAGCCGATACGCCCGCGCCGGCCACGCCGCCCGCCCCGGGCAAGGCGTAGCGGCCGGGTGGATTGGAACGAAACAGGGCACCCCCGTGGGGTGCCCTGTTGTGGTTTTGGGGTGACTAAAGCGCGCTATTAGTGCGCCAACTGGGAAATTTCCTTCTAAGCCGTGAGTAAGACACCTAATCCCCATACGAGGAATACGATTCCAAGCAGTCCTAACCATTGGGTAGCCACAACTAAGCGGTTGATACGGATTTTCAGTCCGTCCACATCGGCGCTTTCTGAATCTAAACGCCGAGGAAGATAAAAATCTCGGCTAAAGGAAATCATTTGGAGCGTTACAGATTCGTACACGCTACCAGCAGAAAAGGCAATCTTTTTGCGCAGAGCCGTTTTAAGAAAAGCAACGGCGTAGAGTAACGCTGAGCGCACGGCGACAGCAGTTACCCCAGCGAAGAACAAAACAGGAGCAGGCTCGGGTAGTGGTAGCATGGCAAGAAACAAGAAGCTTGAGGCAACAACTTTGGTGTGAAGATATGGGTAACACCATTCTTAAGCAGCCGGTGCTATCTCCCCCTTCCCCGCCCCCGTCGGCACCACGCGCACCCGCACCTCGCCAAAGCCCACCAGCACCACGAAGCCCGGCAACACCAGCCCCGTTTCCAGGGCTTCTGCTGACACGGCGGCGGGGTGGCCGGGCCGAAGATAATTGCAGCATGGGCACCAGCTAGTAAGAATAAGTGGGGCTGGTTGAAAATACTTACCAACCCCTAGTAAGTATTTTCAACCAACCCCATTTATTCTTACCAGGCACCGACTGCACCCTCAAAGGCCTCACGGCCGCTATGCTGGACACGCTGGCCGCCTCCACCGCCGAGTTTCTGGCCCGCCTGGGCGAGCTACAGGACGCCGAAGCCGCCCGGGGCCGCGCCGCCGACGGCCGCATCCTGGCCGGCAACGCCCTCTACACCGAGCTTATCGACCTCTGCGGCATCGGCAAGGCCCTCTACGCCACCACCGACGCCCGCAAATACCAGGACTACGTGGTAGCCGATACGCCCGCGCCGGCCACGCCGCCCGCCCCGGGCAAGGCGTAGCGGCCGGGTGGATTGGAACGAAACAGGGCACCCCGTGGGGTGCCCTGTTTCGGTTTGTGGCGATGCTTTGCCTTATGCTATGGCCGTTGATAAGCGTAAAGACGCAGGTTTTCTAGTGATAAATCCATCTGAAATTTACCTACAGCTTCAATCTTTTGTTGAATAGCTGTTAGGTCTTGAGTCACTGTTTTGTCACTGTAGAATCGAGGAAAATCCAACCACTCAATTTCTTTATACGCCGCCCAGCCTAATCGAGGGCTGCCAATAATCATGGCCTCCATCGCGCTGGCGTAGTAGTTAAATTGGCAGCTCGTATGCTCGTCGATAGCAAGCCATCTATCCACGCTTTCGTCCTCCCAAATAAGCTTGACCTTGCACTCCTGGACTAAGGACCAATTTTCTACTAGTGTTGCGATGAGTTTTACCCACTTGACATTGCTCATCAGCGGGTAAAGATTAGCCGCAAGGATAACCTTGTCTAAAGCTGCATCATCACGCTTTGTCGCAAAATTGTGTTTCATCGCAAGGAAAATACTGAAGAAACTTAGGCAGCAGGAGCAACCACCCCCGCCCCCGTCGGCACCACGCGCACGCGCACCTCGCCGAAGCCGACGGGCACCACGAGGCTGGGCAGGGTGAGGCCCGTTTCCAAGGTGGCGTCGGTGACGGGAGCGGGCTGGCCGTCGGCAGTTACTTCAATAGACCCGGCCACGCCGTGCAGCACCACGCGGTAGGTGGCGTAGCTGGGCGCGTAGTCGCCTTCGATGGCTTGGGTGAGCACGAGGTTTTGGGCCGTGCCGGTAACGGTGAAGCGGCGGATGGTTTGCTGGCCGTCGCGGTAGGCGTAGCCTTCGCCGCCGTCGTCGTAGTGCACGGTTTCGGCGGTGCCGTTTTTGTAGTACACGTGCAGGGTGAGCTCCTCGACGGGTTTTTCGCCCACGTACTGCAGCACCGGCTGCATGGTGACGACCGCGCCGGCCCGGATGAAGAGCGGAATGCGGGTGAGGTCGGCGGCGGCCCACACCTCGCTGCCGCCGGCCTGGGGCGTGTCGGTCCAGTAGTAGAACCAGTCGCCACGGGGCAGGTACATCCAGCGGCCATCGGTGCCGGGCGAGGTGATGGGGCACACGAGCAGGTGGTCGCCGAGGCCGAACTCGGCCATGCGCAGGTAGGTTTCGGTGTCGTTCTGGTCGAGGAAGGTGAGCGGGCGCAGCATGGGCGTGCCCTTGGTGGCGTACTGCCAGAAGGTGGTGTACATGTAGGGCAGCAGGCGGTAGCGCAGCTCGATGAAGGCGCGCACCTGGTCGGTGGTTTCGTCGCCGAAGCTCCAGGGCTCCTGGTCGCCGTGGTCGCCGCTGGAGTGGGTGCGGAAGAAGGGGTGGAAGGCCCCGAGCGCCATCCAGCGGGCGTAGAGCTCGCCGGTGGGCGTGTCCACAAACCCGCCGATGTCGCTGCCAATAAAACTGAAGCCACTGATGCTCAGGCGCTGGCACTGAATGTTGGCCAGCCACAGGTGCTCCCACGAGGCGATGTTGTCGCCGGTCCAGCCCGAGGAGTAGCGCTGGCCCCCGGCGTAGGTGCTGCGCGTGATGGTGAACGGCCGCTTGGGGTAGGCAAAGCGCTTGACGCCGGCCGCCGTGGCGCGGGCCATTTGCATGCCGTAGATGTTGTGGGCCTTGGTGTGCGAGGCCGAATGGCCGTCGTAGTCGAAGCGCACGTCGGGCGGGAAGGTGCCCTTCTCGAACACCGCCGGCTCGTTC
>JALYUI010000542.1 GCA_030853845.1 Bacteroidota bacterium
TCGCTACGCTCTGCATGACGTTCCTGTACTCGTTTACTTTTGCGTCACTACTTAAAATCGAGCTTCGGGCAGTGTTTGCTGGGCTGACTTATAGCTCCATTTGCTTTCCCCTATTCGCCCCGCTACCACCTACCTTTGACAGCCTTTTGGCTGCCAGCCAGGTAGCCTTTCCCAAACTTCGACTTAGGCGGAGGGGTTGAGGGGAAAAGGCCTCTTTTCTTTTGTTACGTGGTTGTTTACGGGCGCAATCGACTACCTTTTCGCTTCATCGTTGCCGGCTGGCTAGTGGGCCTTTGCGCCCTGTTGCCCGGGCCGGGCGCGGCCCAGCCGTCCACCCGACACATCGACAGCCTGCAAGCCTTGCTGCGTGCCCACCCCCAGGTCGACTCGGTACGCATCGAGCTGCTGAATGACCTGGGCGATGAAATAATGGAGGTGGACAAGGGTGCCGCTGGCCATACCCGCCGCGAAGCCGTGCGGCTGGCCCGCCGGGTGGGCTACCGCGATTTCCTGGCCGAAGCCCTGCTGAACCTGGCCGACTACCACATTGCCCTGGCGCAGTACGACTCGGCGCGCGCGCCGCTGGAAGAGTCGGGCCGGGAGTTCGCCCGCCTGCACGACCTGGGCGGGCAAATGCGCAACCTGGACCGGCTGGCCCGCATGGCCGACCAGCAGGGCCGGCTGGCCGAAGCCCTCGACTACTGCCTGCGCGGCATGGCCATCAGCTCGACGGGTAACGAGCGGCGCTTTCATACCAGCCTCAAGATTCACGCGGCCAGCCTCTACACCCGGCTGGGCGAGTTCGGCCCGGCCCGGCAGTATTTGCGGGAGGCCCTGGCCGTGGCCCGCCACCACGACTACCCCGACCGCATCAACCGGATTATGGCCGAGCTGGGTGAGCTTAACCGCGCCCAGGGCCACTGGGCCGAAGCCCGCCACTTCTACGGCCTGAGCATTGCCGTGAGCAAGCTGATTGCCGTGGCCGACCAGGGCACGGTGCGCACTGTGCACTTTCGCCTGGCCGATGTGACGGAGCGCCTGGGCGACCACGCCGCCGCCCTGCCCCTGGCCCGCGCCGCCCTGCACGAAGCCGCCGAAGCCCACGATGTGCTGCTGGTGCCGCAGCTGCTGGCCCTGCTGGGCCGCACCTGGCTGCACCAGGGCCACCCCGACAGCGCCCTGGCCTACGCCGAACGCAGCCGCCAGGCCAGTGCGCAGGCGCAATCGGTCGAAGGCCTGCGCGCGGCCTACGAAGTGCTGGCCCTGGCCCACGCCGCCCGGGGCAGCTGGGCCGCCGCCTACCAGGACCAGCGCCGCTTCGACACTTATAACGACAGCCTGAACGGGGCCGATGTGAGCCGCCGCACTGCCGCCCTGCGCTTCAACAATGCCGCCGCCCAGCACCGGGCCGAGCTGCTGCTGCTCAACCAGCAGGACGAGCTGGCCCGCCTGCGCCGGCAGCGGCTGGCGGCTGGCCTGCTGGTAGCCGCCCTGCTGGCCGGCCTGGGCAGTGCGGCCCTGCTCTGGCGCTACCGCCAGCGCCAGCACCGCCGCGAAATGACCCTGCGCAACCGCCTGGCTGCCGACCTGCACGACGATGTGGGCACACTGCTGAGTCAGATTGCCTTGCAAAGCGGCCTGCTACAGGAGGGCCTGGCCGATGCCCCCAGCCAGCGCCAGCAGCTGGGCGAAATCACGGAAGCCAGCCGCTCGGCCGTGCGTCAGCTCAACGATGTGGTGTGGAGCCTCGACGCCCACAACGACCACCTGCCCGACCTGCTCGACCGCATGCGCGACTACGCCTATGAAGTGCTGGGCCTGGCCGGCCTCGAAGCCACGTTCGATTTCCCTGCCACCCTCCCCGACCAGCGCCTGTCGGTACTGCTGCGGCGCAACCTGTACCTCATCTACAAAGAGAGTCTGCACAATGTCCTTAAGCACGCAGCTAGCGCGACCGCCGTAGCCGTGAGCCTGCGCTATGTGGCCAGCAGCCTGCCCCAGCTGGTGCTGGAAGTGCGCGACAATGGCCAGGGAAACCCCGACGCTGAAACTGGCCGACGCTCGGGCCACGGCCTGCGCAACATGGCCACGCGGGCCGCAGCCATGGGGGGCGCGGCCACGGCCGGCCCCGTGGCGGGCGGGGGGTTTCGGGTGCAGGTAGCCGTGCCGCTGGCTAATCCGCGCCGGGCGTTTGGGCTGTAAAAGGGCACTGATAATCTGCCGCTTCTGCCGGGGCAAAGTAGCGCCTTGCCATCGCATCAACATGCGATACCGCGGCTTGCAAATATGCCGGACCTTTACCTCTATGAAAATCCGCCTGGCCATCGTCGAAGACCAGCCCGCCATTCGCGAGGCGCTGCACACCTACCTGTGCTCGCAACCGGAGTTTGAGTGCGTGGCCGTGGCCGGCTCGGTGGAGGAACTGCTGGCCGCCCTGGCCGCCGGTGCGCCCGCGCCGCGGCTGGTGCTGTCCGACATCGGCCTGCCCGGTGCCACCGGCATCGAGGGCGTGGCCCTGATTCGGGAGCTGGCCCCGGAGGCCGAGGTGGTGCTCATCACCGTGTATCAGGATGCCGAGCGCACGTTTCAGGCGCTGTGCGCCGGGGCAGTGGGCTACCTCATCAAGAGCACGCCGCTGCCGGCCATCAAGCAGGCCCTGCTGGATGTGCTGGCGGGTGGCTCGCCCATGTCGCCGGCCATTGCCCGCCACGTGATGCGCTATTTCCGGCCGGCCGCCCCGCAGGCCCGCCTCACCCCGCGCGAGCAGCAGATTGTGGAAGCCCTGGAGCAGGGCCTGAGCTACAAGCTGGTGGCCGACCGCCTGGGCATCAGCCTGAACACGGTGCGCGCCTACATCCGCACGGTGTACGACAAGCTCCAAATCAACTCCAAGTCGGAGCTGCTGGCCCGCAGCCGCCACGGCTAGCGCCGGGCCGGGCTTCTACGACCTCCTAACCAGGCAAGCAAAAAGGCCGCCCCGAAGCTTCGGGGCGGCCTTTTTGCTTGAGCTGCCGGCACGGCGCTAGCTGGGCAGGGCGGCCTTGCGGGCGGCGAGCTCGGCCAGGTAGGTGGTGGTTTCGGTGAGGGCAGCGGCGAGGCGGCGGCGGTTGAACTCGTTGTCGGTGAGGGCCACGCCATCGAAGTCGGTGGCGCGGTCGGTGAGCTGGGCCTGGCGCTCGGTGGCGCGGCGCAGCTTGCGCTCGTACTTGTCGCGGGTGTCGCCGGCGGCCATCGCCGCCACCGAGGCAGTGAGGGCCGTGACCTCGGCCGTGGCCGCGTCGAGGTTGGCATCGGTGGTGGTAGCCCCGGCGGAGGCCAGGCTGTTGTGCCGCCCGACGAGGGAGAGCTGGAAGTCCAGGTCGTCCTTCACGGTTTGGGCGAGGGCCGTGGCGCGGTCGCACATGGCCTTGGTAGCGAGTTGGCTCAAGTCGTAAGCCATAGTAAATGGGGGGGGGATTGGTAAACGGCCACGGGCAACCGCCCGGCCGGACAGCCCATCAACGGGAGTCACTCCCTTATATTGTGGTATTCCGCGACGGCCGGCCGAAGTCGCGAAGCAAGGCCCAACTGCCGCGTATAGCTGCGCTTACGCTACCTGCCCCAGCCAGGCGGCCAGCTGCGCGGCCTCGGCCAGCAGGGCCAGGCGGCGGGCCTGCGCGAG
>JALYUI010000546.1 GCA_030853845.1 Bacteroidota bacterium
ACGTGCGGCGGCCACCCATTGGCCTGCGCGCCGGCCTGCGCCAGACCTTCGGCCCCGGCGAAAGCCGCGCGGCCCTGCGCCGGGTGGCGGTGGTGTTCGTCTTCGTGCCGGTGCTCTGGATGCTGAACGAGCAAAGCTCCTCGGAATGGGTGCTCCAGGCCACCCACCTCAACCGCGAGCTGTGGCCGGGCTTCACGCCCCTGGCCGAGCAATTGCAGCTCTCGGGCATCGTGTTCGGCATCGGGCTCAACCCCCTGCTCACCTACGGGCTGTACCCGGCCCTGGCCCGGCGCGGGCTGCGGCCCACGCCGCTGCGGCGCATCGGCGCGGGTATGGTGATTGCGGCGCTGGGCGTGCTCATTGTGGGGGCCATCCAAACGCGCGTTGATGCCGGCGGGCACCCTTCGGCCTGGTGGCAGCTGCTGGCCTACTGCGTGCTGGTGGGCGGGGTCATCATGGTGGCCATCACGGGGCTCGAATACGCCTATACCCACGCCACGCTTGCCCTGAAAAGCCTGACAACTTCGCTCTGGGTGCTCACCATCGCGGCGGCCAACTTCGGGCTGAGCCTGGTGAACGGCAGCATCGCGCGCGGCGGCTGGCTGGCGGGCCTGCACGGGGCCAACTTCTACTGGTTCTCGGCCGCGCTCATGGCCGTGAACGTGACGCTCTTCGCGCTGGTCGCGGCGCGGCTACCCGAAAAAATCTACGTCGGGAGCGAACCGTTGGGGGCTTCAGCGGCTTAAGTGGCGGTGGTAGAGATGCCTGCTTGCGTCCCGTCGTCCGCGCCGTTTACACCGCTGGCGGCATTCGTGCCGCCAGTTGCATCCATTGCGGCCATTGTTCAACGCCGAGACGCGAAGGGTTTCGGCTCACTACAACTTCAGCGTTACCACTGCTCCTTATGCTACAACCGTTTCGTTCGCTACTGAGCCTGCTGCTGGCGGGCGCGCTGCTCGCCGCCCCACTGGCGGCCTCCGCCCAGAAAAAGCCCGCCGGCAAACCCGCCGCCAAATCCGGCAACGCCGAAAGCGCCATCAAAGAAGCCGATATCAGGCGTGACCTGTTCGCGCTGGCCGGCGACCATTTCCGGGGCCGCGAGGGCGGCACGCTCGACGAGCTGAAAGCTTCCGTGTGGCTGGCCGACCAGATTCGGGCCACCGGCATGCTGCCGGCCGGCGACGACGGCACCTACTTCCAGTGGTTCAGCCTGCAGCGTACCCGCCTCACCAAGGCCAGCACGCTGCGCATCGGCACCCACGAAATCCGACTGAACGAGGACGGCGCGGTGACGGCTCCCACCAACGCCAGCGTGAACGCGCCGCTGGTATTCGTGGGCACCGGCTCGCCCGCCGAGCTGGCCAAAGCCGACGTGAAGGGCAAGGCCGTGGCCGTGCAGCTGGCCGGCGCGCCCACCGACGGCATCAGCTACCGGCGCTATATTTTTGGCAAGTTCAGCGGGCTGGCCGGCGAGTTGGCCAAGGCCGGCGCGGTGGCGGTGGTGTTTGTTTCGGATGCCCCCTCGCAGGCCCTATACGACCACTGGAGCCACGTTTTTGAGCGCGGCCGCTACAGCCTGCCCGGCGCGGCCAGCACCAAAGTGGTGAGCACGCCGCCCGTAGTATGGCTGCCGGCCAGCGCCGCCAGCTGGGTGCAACAAGCCGGCCAACAGCTTACCGCCGAGCTCAAAGTGGAGAGCTTCCAATACCCGTCCGTCAACATCGTGGCCAAAATGCCCGGCACCGATGCCCAGCTGAAGAAGGAGTACGTCCTCTTCAGCACCCACCAGGACCACGACGGCGTGCGCGCCCCCATTGCCGGCGACTCCATCTACAACGGGGCCGACGACAACGCCACCGGCTGCGCGGCCCTGCTGGCCATTATGCGGGCCTTTAAGCAGCAGCCGGCCCGGCGTTCGGCCCTGTTCGTGTACCAGGGTTCGGAGGAGCGTGGGCTACTGGGTTCCACCTACTTTTCGGCCCACCCCACGGTGCCGCAGTCGGCCATCGTGGCCGTGCTCAACGCCGAGATGATGGGTCGCAACGCCCCCGATAGCGCCGCCCTACTCGGCAGCACGCCGCCCCACATGAACTCCTCCGACCTCGTGAAAACGGCCCTGGCCGCCAACCAGGCCGGCCCCAAATTCAAGCTCGATACCGAGTGGGACAAGCCGACCCACCCCGAGGGCTGGTACTTCCGCTCCGACCACCTGCCCTATGCCCGTCTGGGTATCCCGGCCATCATGTACACCTCGCTGCTACACGTCGACTACCACACGCCCCGCGACGAGCCCGCCCGCATCGACTACGCCAAGCTGCTGCGCATGACGCAGTGGATGTACCTCACCGGCTGGGCCGTGGCCAACCGCACCGCGCCGCCCGCGCGGGAGCCCGGCTTCAGGGTGGAGCGGTAAGTAGCGCGGACGCTGCGAGTCCGCGCGTGGACCAGTCGTTCGAACGCGCGGATTCGTAGCGTACACGCTACAGCCTTACTGGCTGTTGCGAATCAGCGTGGCGTAGAACTGCACCATTTTCGGGTAGTTGGCCACGGCCAGCCGCTCGTTGTTGCCGTGGAGGCTCTCGATGGCTTCCTGGTTCATCTGGGTGGGCAGAAACCGGTACACGTTGGGGCTGAGGGCGGCGTACTGGCGGGCGTCGGTCGTGGCCACCACCACGTAGGGGGCCACGATGGCTTCCGGGAACACGCTGCGAATGGTGCGATGCAGCTGCTGAAACGGCGCGGCATCGGGGTCCGACACCGGCGAGGGCGCGCTGGGGTGGCCGACGATGTCAATACGAATTTTCGGGTCATCGATGAGGCGGCGCACGGCGCGCACAACGCCGGCCACCGAGTCGCCGGGCAGCAGGCGGAAGTTGATGGTGGCCGTAGCGTCAATCGGCAATACGTTTTCCTTAGCTCCTGCCCGGAAAATAGTCGGGGCCGTGGTGGTGCGCAGCGTGGCATTGCCGGACGCGCTGGCGGCCAGCGTCTTCTTGATGATGCCCCCGAGCAGCCAGCGGTTGGCAAACGCCAGGCGCTGCCCAAAAGGTACTTCCGAGGCCAGGTAGTCGAGCAGGTGGTCGTCGCCGCCATCCAGCCGGGCCGGGAAGGGGTTTTGCTCCAGCTTGAGCACGGCGGCGGCCAGCTCGCCGATGCTCGTCTGGGCCGGGGGCATGGACGAATGACCACCCTTGCCGGAGGCCGTCAGCTCCAGCGTGAGGTAGCCTTTTTCGCTGATGCCCACCAGCGCCACCGGCCGCTTGACGCCGGGTACGCCGTCAGTTTTCACCAGGCCGCCCTCGTCGAGCACGAACTCGGGTCGGATGCCGCGCCGGCCCAGCGCGGCCGCCATCGCGCCTGCACCGCGCTGGCCCTGGCTTTCCTCATCGTGCCCAAAAGCCAGCAGCACAGTGCGCGCGGGCCGGAAGCCGGTGCCGAGCAGGTATTCCACGGCTTCGAGCTGGGCCAGCACGCTGGCCTTGTCGTCGAGGGTGCCGCGGCCGTAGAGGTAGCCGCCGGCCTGGGTGCCGGCGAAGGGCGGGTGCGCCCACTTGCTCTCGGTGCCGGGCAGCACGGGCACCACATCGTAGTGGCCCAGCAGCAGCACCGGTTTCAGGGCCGGGTTGGTGCCGGCCCAGGTGAAGAGCAGGCCGTAATCGTTGAATTTTTCGAGCTTGAGCTGGGCGTATACTTTCGGAAACGCCTGCCGCAGGTAGCGGTTGAACCGGCCAAACTGGGCGGTATCGGTCTGGGCGTAGTCGGTAGTTGAGACGGTGGGGATGCGCACCGCGCCGGCCAGGCGGGCCAGGGCCGAATCGGCCACCGGCACGGGCGGCGCGGGAGGCACTCCGCTGAGCTGGTGGGAGGGCAGCCGCAGGGTATTCACGACGAGAACCAGCAGCAGCACTAGAATTCCCAGTCCCAGCAGACGTAAAAAGAAGCGCATCGTTTCGCAGAAAATCAGGATGAAAAGTTTCGGCCAAGATAGAGCCGAAACGGCGGCCGGGCTGCCCCTTCGCGCCAACCGCACGCGCCTTCTGCCCCATAGCGTGGACGCTGGTCCGCGCGGGTGAACGACCGGCCGTGCGCAACCCGCCTACGCGCGCGGACTCGCAGCGTCCACGCTACAACGAACAATCCGGCCCCTCATCGGTCATTGCTCCAAATAATAGCCCATGCGCCACCTCACCGCCGCCGATATTCAGGCATTCGACAAAATCTACCGGCTCAACCTCGTCAATGGCCTGCCGGGCTTCAAGCCGGCCAACCTGGTGGGCACCGCCGCGCCCGATGGCCGCACCAACCTGGCCGTGTTCAGCTCGGCCCTGCACCTGGGCTCGGCCCCGGCGCTGCTGGGCATTGTGACGCGGCCCACCACCGTGCCCCGCCACACCTACGCCAACCTCAAGGCCAGTGGCTGCTTCACCCTCAACCATGTGCCCGAGGCGCTGGCCGCGCCGGCCCACTACACCTCCGCCAACTTTCCCGACGATATCTCGGAGTTCGATGCCTGCGGCTTCACGGCCGCGTTTCGCGATGGTTTTCCCGCGCCCTACGTGGCCGAAAGCGCCGTCAGCATCGGCTTGCGGCTGCTGGAGGAGCACACCATCAGCAACGGTACGGTGTTGCTGGTAGGCACCGTGGAGCACGTTTACCTGCCGAAGGAGCTGCTGCGGGCGGATGGCACCCTCGACTTAGTAGCCGCCGGCACGGCCGCCATTTCCGGCCTCGATGGCTACCACGCCGTGCAGCCGCCGGTACGCTTCGGCTATGCCCGCGCGGGGCAGTTTCCGGCGGCGGAGTAAGCGCCGGGGCGAGCGCAAAAAGCCCGCTGCCGGATTGGCAGCGGGCTTTTGTGGCGAAACAGCCCGGAAATCGAAAGCTAGTTTTTGGGTTGGGCGTTATCCGTCGAGCCCATCTGGCCGCTGGCGGTCTGGCCGCCGGTGGCGCTGTTGCCGGCAGGGGCCGAATCCATTTGTTCTTTCACCGAGCCTTTTTTGATGGCTTTGGCCGAGCCCACGCCGATGGGCATGGGGGCCTTGGGCTGGTTGTTGATGCTGTCGCTGTTCACGTCGGCGGTGTGGTAGCCGGGCGGGTTGCTGAAGCCGTGGTGGAACTGCGTGTTTTCGCCGGGGCTCCAGTGGTAATCGCAGGACGAGAGCGTGGCGGCCAGGGCGAGGCCCGGCAGCAAGGCCAGGGCGGAACGAAAAGAAAGCTTCATGTAGTGGTGCTTGGTATTGGGAATGCAAAGTACGTTGATTTCGACCGGAAGGCCAACCTTGTGCCGGGCTGGGCGGTACTTTTGGGGTGGCCCGGCCCCGGGCCGGTTTTTCCGCCCGCCATGTCCGACGATTCTGCTCCCCAGCCGCCTTCCCGCTTCCGCCGTGCCCTGGGGGCCGTGGGCCGCGCCGCCCTGCTGCCCGTGAAGGGGGCCAGCTACCTGGTGCGGGCCGGCCAGGCGCACCAGCATTTCTTCCTGCCCGTGCTCAACGGCGCGCTCGGCGACCAGCTCGCCACCCGCTTCGACCCGCGCGCCATCCGGATGAGCTTCCGACGCGGCGGCCACGATGTGGCCGTGGCCGACCTGGGCCTGAACGAGCCGCACCAGAAAACCGTGGTGTACGTGCACGGCCTGATGGGCGACGAGCTCATCTGGCAAACCGGCTTTGGCGATGCGCCCGGCAGCCGGCGCTACGGCCCCCGCCTGGCCGAGGAAACCCGCAGCCGCGCCCTCTACCTGCGCTACAACTCGGGCCTGCACCTGTCCGAAAACGGCCGCGAGCTCCACCGCCTGCTCAGCGAGCTGGTGACCACCTGGCCCGACGCCATCGGCGAGCTGGTGCTGGTGGGCCACAGCATGGGCGGGCTCATTATCCGGAGCGCGGGTTATTACGGCAGTGAAGAATTAATTAAAAATGAAGAATTAAAAATTAAAAATCAACCTGATTCAGCGCCCGAAACTGGCGATGAATTTTTAATTTTTAATTCTCAATTATTAATTAAAAACCAAGCGCCCTGGCTGGCTCACCTGCGGTCCATATTCCTCATCGGCACGCCCAACGACGGCTCGTGGCTGGAGCAGAACTCGCACTTCACGGCCCGGCTGCTGGAGCGCATCAACCTGTTTCCGACGCGCTTCCTGAGCAAGGCCCTCAACCAGCGCAGCAACGGCATCAAGGACCTGCGCTACTCCATTCTGGTGGATGCCGACTGGCAGGATGCCCACGCCAACGACTTCGTGCCGCCGCGCACGCCGGTGCCGCCGCTGCCGGGCGTGCAGTACCACATTCTGCTGGGGGCCTGGCTGCGCACCAGCCGGCCGGCCGCCCTGCGCGAATATTTCGGCGATGGCCTCGTGGGCCAGGGCAGCGCCCGCGGCCACGCCACCTTCGGCGACGAGGCCAGCCTGCCCGCTGGGGCCAGCGTGCGCACTGCGGCCTTCCACCAGCAGCACCACGGCGGCCTGCTCACGCATCCGGAGGTGTTTCAATACCTGAAGCAGTGGGCGTAAGGGCAAGGGGCGGGATTTTGAAAAATGGAATATAAAAAGCTTGCTTTTTGATATTTTGCTTTTCTATATTTGAGTTCACAAAAACCCAGGCGCTCCCCTGTTTCGGAGCGCCAGGCTTTTCGGCTCATCTTTCCGCTCTACCCATGAACCCAGATGCTACTCCGGCCGGCCCGGCCGCTACCAATGAGGCCCTCTTACCGGTGAGCGCGGGCACCGTGCCCCCGGCGGGCCGCGCCCCGGGTACGCCGGGCAGCAGCCCCGGCCCGCGCCCGACGCCCGATTTTAAAGCCCACCGGTTCTGGAATAGCGTTGTGCAATGGGCGGCCCCCCTGAGCGTGCTGGGGCTGGTTTTGCTGGCCGTGTGGGTGCCCAGCCCCAGCGCCAAGGGGCCGGTTCAAATTGCGGTAACCGTGGCCGTCATCACGGGGGCGGCGGTAGCGGTCGAGCGCTTCATCGAGGGCTTCTGGAACCTGCTGGCCTCCAACATTGGCGTGTACTGGCCGATGACGTCCATCAGCCAGCAGGTGCACGCGCTGGAAAATGAGCTGGCCGAAGCTATGCAGCCCTTTCACGACCAGCTGCACAACAGCCTGAGCCAGGTGCAGCAGGTGGCGGTGCAGGCCCCCGGCTTCCTCGACGCGGCCCAGCGCGACATGCTGCGCATGAAGGCGCGCTTCGACGACATCCGGGCGCATGCGCCCTCCAACCAGCGCATGCAGCTGCTGGCGGCTTCGGCTTCCCAGAGCGTCAATTTCCTGGTCACCAAGTACGGCGAGCACCTGCCCGAGCTGCGCGCCGGCACGGCCCTGGCCGATACCGCCATTGGGGGGATGCAGGACTTCCTGGTCACTTTCAAGGACAACCCCGGCCGGCGACTGCTGAGCATCTACATGGGGGCCTTGCTGGGGCTCACGCTGGCCTGGGTATTTCAGCTCGACGTGTTTGCAGCCGTGGCCAGCGCCCCGGCCGGGGCGGCGGCAGCGGGGGGCCTTGCGCCGGCCGCCCCGGTTCTGGCCGATACCACCCGCGCCCTCACAGCCCACGGCACCGCGCTGCTGCAC
>JALYUI010000548.1 GCA_030853845.1 Bacteroidota bacterium
CATTTAAGGAATGGTTTGTTTGGAGCCGTTTGCCCCTAAAATTTGGCTTGCAAAGGTAAGTTTATTTCGCCGCAATAGCAAACAGCGTGAGGATGTTAATTTTCTAAGTGCTTAGCTAGAGCCGAAAACACGAAAGCGCCCCCACGGAAATGGAAGCGCTTTCGCAGCAAAAGCGTCTAAAGTAGCTTACCGCTTTTCGTAATGATACCGACATGCAATGATGAAAAGGGTATCTCCCTTCGCCTCATATACCAAACGGTGTTCATGATTAATGCGTCTCGACCAGAAGCCGGACAGTTCGCCTTTTAGCGGTTCCGGTTTGCCCGTACCGGCAAATGGTGTCCGTAGACACTCCTTCAAAAGCTGATTGATTTTGCGCAGGATGGCTTTATCCGTCTCCTGCCAATATTGATAATGACCGAGGGCTTCGACTGAGAATGCAACAATGTTCATGCTCAGTCCGCAATTTCAACTTGCACCACTTCACCACGCCGCAACTGTGCGATGGAACGACGCAAGCTCTCCGCATTAGCTTCTGAAGACAACAGGTATTCCGTCGTATCCCTCTCCTTCACAACTTCCAATTTGCGAGCACGGCGAGGCCGGGGATTTTTGACGTAATTGATACTGCTCAACATTTCGAGCATGAAGGCAACACGGTCAGCGGGTACATCGAAGACAATTTCCATACTCAGTAAAGATAAAAAGCGCAGGAGAAATTCCCTACGCCTCCCCTACCGCGCCACCGAAGTTCATCGGGTAGCTCGGGGCTTCGCTCTGCATCTTGATGGTGCCAAAAGCGGCTTCAAACCGCTCGATATTCTCGGTGAGGGCTTGCAGGAGGCGCTTGGCGTGCTCGGGCGTGACGACGATGCGTGCCTTCACCTTGGCCTTGGGTAGGCCAGGCATCATGCGGATGAAGTCAATCACGAACTCGCTGTTGCTATGCGCAATCATGGCGAGGTTGGCGTATTCGCCCTCGGCCATGGCTTCGGAAAGCTCGATGTTGATGGCGTTCGGGTCCGGGTTTTGGTCGGTTGGTTGCATAATTGAGTTAGAATAAACGATTGATTATTTTTTCACGGATGAAATCCATCGGCATCACCATACGGCGCGGCTGCTGGGCCGTGGGCGCGGGCGCAAACCCGCGCTTGCCGTACCAATGCAACAGGCTTTCCTCGCCCGCATCGAGCACGACGGCGTAGCAGCCTTTGCCGCCATCCGTAATCTGGTAGGCTTGCAGCAGGGCAGCGGCCAGCAACTTACTACCCAAACCCTGGCCGGCCAGCTTTTCACTCACGGCCATCCGGCCCAGCAGAATAGTCGGCACGTCGCGGTAGCCCAGTTTGGCCGCTACTTTCTTAGGCAGCGAGTCTTTCGGAATAGATTGATTGCAAAGCGTAAAGTAGCCCAGCACTTCCCCGGTTGCACCATCCACCAGCACGAACGGCCGCGCCAATCCGTACTTCAAATCCTGGTCGAGGGTACGTTTAGCGGCCGGAGCGCCGGTGAAATACTGCGTCAGGTGGGGTTTGGAGCAAACAAAAGCCGCCCGGTCATGCTGAGGACCGAGCGGCTCGATGCGAATCTGCGGTGGCAAACCAGTGGTATCAGCTTCTACTCCTTGAACCATTGGGCCACCACTGGCAAGTGCTCAAAAATATTTATCTCGGCCTTTATCGGGGCTTCGCAAGCAGCAAAGAATACTTCGGCTTCCGCCTTCGTCATCCGCACCTGCTCGCAACGAGGCGAGACGGGTTTTACCAACCGTACCGCGCCGGCGTTGACCTTGCCACCCGCGCGGCGCACGACGAACGCCGTTGGCCGCGATTGATTGAAGAGGAATGAAGTTGCCATGATGTAAAGGTAACGCTGGCCAGCGTTTTTTGGTTTGAGCGGATTGCTACCGGCGGATGAAGTCAAACACGAACTCGCTGTTGCTATGCGCAATCAGGACGAGGTTGGCGTATTCGCCCTCGGCCATGGCTTCGGAAAGCTCGATGTTGATGGCGTTGGGGTCCGGGTTTTGGTCGGTTGGTTGCATGTTCATCAAATAAAAAGTCGCGTGGTCTCAATTTGTAGGCGGTTTTCTAGGCCAAGTATATATACTTACTAGTATCGGAATTAGAATAAAAATAAAAGAAACAATATCATTCGGATAATACGATTTTAATGGTGACATACCTAATATCATTTTTGCGAATACGGGAAAGAATAAAATAAATAATAGTCTATTTATTACAGGCCTTGTGACTGATTGTCGACCTTGCCTCTCGCGCTTCGCAGATGATTTTAGACCTCGCAATAAGTACCCTATTATCAAAAGAACACAAATTGGAAACCACGCTATATATATGACAAGTGCTATTGCTCCAGCTATGCCAGTTAATTGCAGTAACAAAGATGTCAGCATAACTACAACGTTTACATGATATGTTCAACAAAAAAGCCGACCGGGATACCCCAGTCGGCTTTTCCATTACAAACCTGCGGCAGATTACTCGGCCGACACTTCGCGCTTGCCAGCACGGCTGGGGCGCTTGGCGGGAACGGCGGCTTCGGCTGCTTGCGCGGCTTGGGCAGCTTCCATCTCCTCTTTCGAGCCGACAATCTGGCG
>JALYUI010000553.1 GCA_030853845.1 Bacteroidota bacterium
GCCCAGCACGGCGGCGCGGGTGTAGTTCACCGTGTCGGCATCTGCCAGCTGAATTGACCAGGGCACGCGCTGGCTGATGTCCACCAGGCTACCGCTGAAGTCGCGGCTTTTATACTCGGCATACTGGATAACGCTGGTCACCGTGCCCGCGTCCCACACCTGCCAGCCCACGGGCTTGATGGAACTGCCCATAATGGTGTTCAGCCATACCACGCGGGTATGCGAGCGGTCGGTTGGGGTCGAGCCCGAGTCGTTTTGCCACGGCCGGCCCAGGGTGTAGGTGGTGGTGCCCCGGTTTTCAGGGATGATGCAGTTGCGGAACACGAAGCCATAGGGCTGGCCCGCCTGCGTGTTGGCGGCCGTAATGTAGCCGCCGCTGCCGCCGTTGCGCCGGGTACGCGGGTAAATGATGCAGTTTTCAAATAAGCCGCGCCCGGCTCCGAATATAAAATCCACCACCCCATCAATGTAGCATTCCTTGAAATAGCTGCGGTTGCCGGCCTGCGAATTGAGCTGCATCGTATCCTGCCCGCCCAGGAAGCGACAGTTTTTGAAGGCGACCCGGTCGCCGGTGATGTACATGGCCAGCGCCTGCGGCGACTCGCCATAGGGGTTCTCGAACGTGATGTTGAGGGCGCTGACATCGGATGCGTTGATGATAAAGCTCGACGAGTTGCCGGGAAACGAGGGCGTATTGGCATCGTCCCAGGTCAGAATGGTGTTGGCCACGCTTTCGCCGATAAACTGCAGAAACGGCTTGTTGCTCGGAATCGTTATTTTCTCGTGGTACTTGCCATTCCTGATGAAGATGGTAAAAACCGTTGTGCGCCCCGTCGGCGCGGCATTGATGGCGGCTTGCACCGTCGGATAGTTGCCGGTGCCGTCTTTGGCCACCACCAGGTCAAAGGTTTGGGCCTGAACAGCTTTACCGAGTAGCAGAAACAGGACGGTTAGCAACACCGTCGAATGCGTAAATGAGCGTTTCATAGCAAGCTGGTTGGTGGGAAACAGGCGGCCAACACTACCCGTAATCGTGCAATGCTCCTTATAAAGGTGAAAACCGCGCCGCTCAGGCCAATGCGAATTGCCATAAATAGTAGCGGGAACGTTGCCGGCAACGTTCCCACAATCGCCCCCACTATTCGCACATAGATATGCCCTGACCATACAGCACAAGCAGGCCGCAGGAATTATTCAACCTCCTGCTGCGACAAGCCCAGCACGTCGTGCTGATAAACTCCTCAACCGCATCATTGAAAAGCCACCCGTAACCCTTACCGCCGCCGCCGTACCTGCGCGAACTCCAACGGCACCACGCGGCTGCCTACGGGCGCCTGCACCACCAGCGCATCGGCCGCGTCGTAGCGGGGGAAGTAGAGGTAGCCGCGCACCTGCTGGCCGGGTTCGAGAGTGATTTTGCGCAGGGCGTATTCCTGGAGATGGGCGGCGCGCATTTGTAGCACATCGGCCGAAATGGCGTGCTCCACTTTGTTGGCGGCCGAGGCCACGTTGTAGGCATAGGCCGCGTCCTGAATGGCGGCGCGGCTTTGGTACTGGCTCACGGTTTCGCGCTGGCCGATGCTGGCCACGTCCACGGCCACGCTGGTAACGGTCAGGGCGAGGCCAAGCCAGTCGAAGCGGGCGGCTTTGGCGGCTTCCTGGTCGGCAGTAGCGCGCAGCCGGGTGATTTCGGGTTCGGGGTCGTAGGCGGCCACGGGTTGAAAGGGCAGCGGGGGCAGCAACAGGCGCTGGCTGGCAGCGGCGGTAGCGGCCGTTACCTCAGTGCCGGGCAGCGGCTGGGGACGGCGGGCTTTCTGGCCGGCGGGCACGGCGGGAAGCGGCTGCCGGCTGGGCTCGTAGCGGAAAGCGGCCGGGTCGACAATAAGGGCGTGGTGCGAGGGGTTGCGGTATTCAGCTTCGAACACCACCCGGGTCGGCTCGTAGCACACGAAGCTCAGACGAACCTCTACGCTGTCGGTCACGGCCTGGGCCTGCTCGCGGCCTTCAGCGAACAGGCTAGTGGATTGGGCGGGTTTTAAACCCAGCTGATAGGTGGGGGCGCAGGCCGAAAACAGGCCCAGCACGGCCAGCAGCGGCCACGAACGCAGGTAGCAAGAGCG
Source organism: Bacteroidota bacterium (assembly GCA_030853845.1). Classification (GTDB taxonomy): domain Bacteria; phylum Bacteroidota; class Bacteroidia; order Cytophagales; family Hymenobacteraceae; genus Hymenobacter. The sequence continues at coordinate 2,121 of JALYUI010000553.1, forward strand.
CATAATCCGGCGAAATGTAATGAACGATTCCGGGGGCATGATGCAGCCCGCCGCGCGGCGGTTGCACGCGGACTTAAATTTATTCACTAACGCCGGCAATACCGACGGGCAGGCTGAAATTTCCCGCCACATCGGCCGCAAACGGCCAGGTGCGGCGCACGGCGGCCAACGGCACCGGCCCGAATACGTGGGCGAAATGCTGCTGCCGGCTGTGCACCCATTCCCGTTCTACGCGCACGCCGGCGGCGGAAAGAGCGGCCTCGTCCCATTCCAGCAAAACCAAATCGGCCCGCCCGGCATAATACCGGCGGGCCGTTTCGAGAATCTGGTGCGACTCGGAGGAATGAATGAAGCCTTCGGCGGCGAGGTCGGCGCTGGCAAAAAAGCCGGTTTGCCGGGCATGGTGCCAGTCGGCGGCTTCGGCGATGCGGTATAACACTTCGTTTATTGAAGAATGAGAAATGAAGAATGAGGAATTGATACTGGTGAAACTGCCGGAGCAATTCTTCATTTCTCATTCTTCATTCCTAATTAAGCGAAATTAAGCGAAGCGCTTACGCTTTCCAGAGCTCCTGCTGCACCTGCTTGCCCACGGTGAGCATGATGCGCACAGGACTGGGAATTAGCGTGATGCGGGCTTCTTTGCCGGGATATTTTTCCGAATCGACCCAGACGCCTTCTTTGGGTGAAGGGGTAGAGCCGGGGTTGCTGGGCAGGTAGGCGGTGGGCAATAGCACGTCGGTATCCGATTTGAGGTCGGTGTGCACCTTGTCGAGCGCGGTTTCCAGGAAGTCGCCGTACTCGTCGTTGAAGTCGTCTTCGAGGTCGTGCAGCGCCTCCTCCACGTCGTCGTAGCGGGCATCGTCGTACTTCAGCGTGTGCAGCTCGGCCTTTTTTTCAATCAGGGCCACGAGGGCGCGGTTCAGTTCTTCGGTATTCATGGGGCGCTGGGGGCGGTTGATTGGCTGCAAAAATGGGAAGGTTTTGGCAAATACCCGCCATCTGGGTGGCCGGCCCGGCTAAAACCAGCACAGCATTCGGCCAAAATCCGGCCGGGCACGTATTTTTACCTCCGTTTATTCCCACCCGCAAACCGCTCCCCTCCTATGCAAACCATGACCTCGCCCGAAGTGCTGGCCCAGCCCGCCCAGGATTTCCTCCCCCTCAAAGGCACCGACCACGTCGAATTCTACGTGGGCAACGCCAAGCAGGCCGCCTACTACTACCAGGCCGCGTTCGGCTACGAGCTAGTGGCCTACGCCGGCCCCGAAACCGGCCTGCGCGACCGGGCCAGCTACGTGCTGCAACAGGGTAAAATCCGGCTGGTGCTCACGACTTCCCTCCTGCCCGATTCCGACATTACCCGCCACGTTTCGCAGCACGGCGATGGCGTGAAAGTAATGGCCCTGTGGGTGGACGACGCCCGCAAATCGTGGGAAGAAACTACGAAGCGCGGGGCCAAATCGGCTTTCGAGCCCTACACCCTGGAGGACGAGCACGGCTCCGTAACGCTGGCCGGCATCTACACCTACGGCGAATCAGTGCACACTTTCGTGGAGCGCACCAATTACAGCGGGCCATTTATGCCTGGTTTCGTGGCCAAAAGCAGCGCCGTGCCCCAGAGCGCGCCGGTGGGCCTGCTGCACGTCGACCACTGCGTGGGCAACGTGGGCTGGGGCGAAATGAACCAGTGGGTGAAGTTCTACGAGGACGTAATGGGTTTCAAGCTGCTGCTGACTTTCGACGACGAAGACATTTCGACCGAATACTCGGCCCTGATGAGCAAGGTGGTATCGAACGGCAACGGCTACGTGAAATTCCCCATCAACGAGCCCGCCGAAGGCAAGAAGAAGTCGCAGATTGAAGAATACCTCGACTTCTACCACTCGCCTGGTGTGCAGCACATCGCCATTGCCACCAACGACATTCGCAGCACCGTAACCGAACTGCGCCGCCGGGGCGTGGAATTCCTGAGCGTGCCCGCCACTTACTACGAGGACCTGCTGGAGCGCATCGGGGCGATTGACGAGGACCTGGAATCGCTGAAGGCCCTCAACCTGCTCGTGGACCGCGACGAGGAAGGCTATCTGCTCCAAATTTTTACTAAGCCGGTGGAAGACCGTCCCACGGTGTTCTATGAAATCATCCAGCGCAAAGGGGCCAAGAGCTTCGGCAAAGGCAATTTCAAAGCGCTGTTCGAGAGCATCGAGCGCGAACAGGCACTGCGGGGGAATCTGTAGAAGCTAACGTTCGCAATAATGAAGAAAAAGAACGTCATGCTTCGGCAAGCTCAGCATGACGTTCTTTTTCTTCATTATTGCGGCTTTATTCCACTCCCAATGCCCAGACAACTCCCGTTGCTTGGGCTCCTTCTGCTGCTCCTGAATCTCCCGGCCACGGCCCAAACCCCACCGCGCCGCCTGCCCGCCCATGCCCACCCGAAACGCAAAGCCCGGCTCGACGCAGCCGTGCCCGAAACCTCGGCCCTGTGCTTCACCGACGGCGCACTCTGGACGCTGAACGACAGCGGCAACCCACCCGATATTTTTCGGCTCGACTCAGCCAACGGCCGGGTGGTGCAGCGGGTGCGCATTCGCAATTTTTCGAATGTGGACTGGGAAGCGCTGGCTGCCGATGCGCGCTATTTCTACATCGGCGATTTCGGCAACAACGCCGGCAACCGGCGCGATTTGCGGGTGCTGCGCGTGCCCAAAGCCGCCATCGGTCCGGCCGATACCTGCTCGGTGCGGGCGGAGGCCATTGCCTTTAGCTACCCCGACCAGACCGATTTCGCGCCCGGCGCTTACCGCCACAACTTCGACTGCGAAGCGATGTTGGTAGCCGGTGACTCCCTGCACCTGTTCACCAAAAACTGGCTCGATGGGCACTCCCGCCACTACACGCTGCCCAATCAGCCGGGGCAATACGTGGCCCACCCGCGCGAAACGCTCGATACCCGGGGCCTGGTGACGGCCGCCGCCCGCAGCCCCGACGGCCGCACGGTGGGCCTGCTGGGCTACACCAAAACCGGCCGCGTGTTTCTCTGGCTGCTCACCGGTTTTGAAGGCACAAATTACCTGGCCGGCACTGGCCGCCGGCTGCGGCTGCCCGGCGTACTGCGCCTGGGCCAGGCCGAGGGCCTGTGCTTCGTGGGGCCGGGCCGGGTGCTCATTTCCAACGAGCGGTTGGGCCACTTCCCGCTGCGGGTGCGCCAGCGGCTGTATGGGCTGAACGTGGGCCGCTGGCTGAGAGATTAAAAAGGGGTGGCGACGAAATCCAAAAAAAGCGGGAGTTGGTAGGAAAAAAGGCTGGCCAGGGATTTTTTCTACCAACGTTGGCAGGAAAATTCCCTGGCCAGCCTTTTTTCCTACCAAGTGTCCCCGGCATATTACCCTTCATTAGTCCTGCCGCAATTTGGTCGCGCGCCGCTGGGTTTTGCTTGATGGTCGGATTGCCCGGCCGGGCTTCTCCGGATTCAGTTCTCAGCCCGTGGTTTTCCGAACTTTCCGCCCAACCTCTTTCCTTTACGGCCGTTTCGACTACGACTGCACCAATCATCCGCTCTTCTATGGCCATTACCCCCGAAATCCAGCAAAACATTAACACCTGGCTCACGCCCGAGTACGACGCCCAGACGCAGGCCGCCATCCGCGAGATGCAGGCCAGCGGCCAGGACGACGCCCTCACCGACGCTTTTTACCGTTCGCTGGAGTTTGGCACCGGCGGCCTGCGTGGCGTCATGGGGCCGGGCTCGAACCGTATGAACCGCTACACGCTGGGCATGGCCACCCAGGGCTTGTGCAACTACCTGCTGCAAAGCTTCCCCGGCCAGGAAATAAAAGTGGCCATTGCCCATGACTCGCGCAACAACAGCCCCGAGTTTGCTGAAATCGCGGCTGGCATCTTCTCCGCCAACGGCATCATCGTGTACCTGTTTGATGGGCTGCGGCCCACGCCGGAGCTGTCGTTTGCCATTCGGGAGCTGGGCTGCCAGAGCGGCTGCGTGATTACGGCCTCGCACAACCCCAAGGAGTATAACGGCTACAAGGTGTACTGGAACGATGGCTCGCAGGTGGTGGCCCCGCACGATAAGAATATCATCGTGGAAGTGAATAAAATCACCAGCCCAAGTGAGGTAAAATTCCAGGCCGACCCGTCGAAAATTATTTCCATCGGGGCCGATATGGATGCCCGGTATTTCGCCGAAGCCCGGAAGCTCAGCATCGACCCGGCCGCCATCCAGCGCCAGCACGATTTGAACATCGTGTACACGCCCATCCACGGCTCGGGCATCACGCTGGTGCCGGGGCTACTGCGCGAGTTCGGCTTCACGAACGTGAATGTAGTGCAGGCCCAGGCCACGCCCGACGGCAACTTCCCCACCGTGCAGTCGCCCAACCCCGAGGAGAAAAGCGCCATGCAGCTGGCCCTCGACCAGGCCCAGGCCACCAACGCCGACCTCGTGCTGGCCACCGACCCCGACGCCGACCGCGTGGGCGTGGGCGTGAAAAACAACGAGGGCGAATGGGTGCTGCTCAATGGCAACCAGACGGCGGCCATGCTCACCAACTATCTGCTCTCGGCCCGGCACCGTGCCGGCCAGAGCACCCCGCAGGATTTCATCGTGTACACCATTGTCACCAGCGAGATTCTGGGCGACATTGCCCGCGAGCACGCCGTGAAGAGCTACCAGACGCTCACCGGCTTCAAGTACATCGCCGGCCTGATTCGGGACCTGGAAGGCCAGGAAACCTACATCGGCGGCGGTGAGGAAAGCTACGGCTTCCTCATCGGCGACTTCGTGCGCGACAAAGATGCTATTACAGCCTGCGCGCTGGTGGCCGAAATGGCCGCCGTGGCCAAAGACCAGGGTCGCACCCTCTACCAGGAAATGGTGCAGATGTACGCCCACTACGGCCTCTACGTCGAAGACCTGATTTCCCTTACCAAGAAAGGCCAGCGCGGGGCCGAGGAAATTCAGGAAATGATGGCCGCCCTGCGCGCCAACCCGCCCCGGCAGATTGCCGGCCTGCAAGTGGTGGAAATCTGCGACTACAAAACCGGAAAAATTCACAACCTGCACAGTGGCACAACCACCGATACCGGCCTGGAAAGCTCCAACGTACTGCAATTCCTGACGGAAGATGGCAGCAAGATTTCCGCCCGCCCCAGCGGCACTGAGCCCAAAATCAAGTTCTATTTCAGCGTGAAGCAGCCCCTGAAATCGGTAGTTGATTATGATTTGGCGCAGCGCCTGGGCCACGAGAAAATCAAAGCGATAATTGCCGACATGCATCTGCAATAGCGCGCAAGGTTTCGCGAAGT